>NZ_JBPCEU010000003.1:0-215172 GCF_050971685.1 Leucobacter fengyongliangi
AGTAGTGCCCCGTAGAGTGGTGTAACGCGCCCCGGCCCGCTGAAAGACCAGCGTGGCCACCGGGGACACCTTCGAGAAGCCTTCTAACTCTCACTCGAAAGGGCATCGCACCGATGACCACTGCCTCTATTGTCGACCCTGCCAGCGTCCTCACCCAAGCCCTGAGCGACGCGTCGCCCGATCTGATGCGCACCCTGCTGCAAACCATGATCAACACCCTCCTCTCAGCCGAAGCAGACGCTATCTGCGGCGCCGAATACGGCAAGCCCTCACCCGAGCGCACCAACTCTCGCAACGGTTACCGGGCCCGTGACCTCGATACCCGAGTGGGAACGATCGATGTGCGAGTCCCGAAACTGCGGCAGGGCACCTATTTCCCCGAGTGGCTCCTGGAACGCCGCAAGCGTTCAGAGTCAGCGATGATCACCGTCGTCGCTGATGCCTACCTCGCCGGCGTCTCTACACGCCGCATGGACAAACTCGTCAAGACCCTCGGCATTCACTCACTCTCGAAATCACAGGTTTCCCGCATGGCGGGCGAGCTGGACGAGCATGTACACGAGTTCCGCACCCGCCCGTTGGGCGAGGCAGGACCGTTCACATTCGTCGCGTGTGACGCTCTCACCATGAAGGTCCGCGAAGGCGGTCGCGTCGTGAGTACCGTCGTGCTCGTCGCGACCGGCGTCAACCATGACGGGCATCGCGAGGTACTCGGTGTGCAGGTATCGACCAGCGAGACCGCGATGGCATGGAACATGTTCTTCGCGGACCTCGTCGCGCGCGGCCTCACCGGGGTCAAGCTCATCACCTCTGACGCGCACGCGGGCCTCGTGGAAGCCATGCGCGCGAACTTCCCCGGGACGTCATGGCAGCGTTGCCGCACCCATTACGCGGCGAACCTGATGACGGTGTGCCCGAAATCGATGTGGCCGGCAGTGAAAGCGATGCTGCATTCCGTCTACGATCAGCCCGATGCCCCGAGCGTCGAGGCTCAGTTCGACAGGCTCCTGGATTACGTGGCCGAGAAACTTCCCGATGTGCACGCACACCTCGATGCTGCCCGGGCTGACATTCTCGCGTTCGCTGAGTACCCGAAGGACGTGTGGCAGCAGATCTGGTCGAACAACCCGAACGAACGGTTGAACCGTGAGATCCGCCGCCGTACTGACGTGGTCGGGATCTTCCCGAACCGGGCCGCGATCACCCGGCTTGTCGGGGCGGTGCTTGCAGAGCAGTCTGACGAGTGGGCTGAGGGGCGACGATATCTCGGTCTCGAAGTTCTCGCCCGTTGCCGGCTCACCCTGGTGCCAGAGATTTCCGAGGAGGTGATGACGGGGCTACCACTCGCGTTAAGCGCGTAACTCGATCACTTCTTGAAGCGACACCGTTACACCACTCCACGGGACTTGACCCAGTTTGACGGATGTCCCACTGCTTCTGAGTGAAATCCCAGATCGAGGAGAGGTCACGTTGCGCGGCCGGAGTGAGCCGGTAACCGCTCACTGTTTTTTCGCAGTGATGAACGCATCGAAGTCGAAGGCTTCAGGCTTTCCGCTCGCTTCGCCCGCGAGCAGCGCGGCGCGCAGAGCTGACATCTGAGTCTCCTGATCTTCGAGCAGCCGCAATCCCGCGCGAACGACCTCGCTCGCCGATCGGTAGCGCCCCGTTGCCACCTCGCGGGAGAGAAACGCGGAAAAGTGCTCGTCCAGACTGATCGAGGTGTTCGTACCCATGCACCAAATACTGGTAACAACGGCCTGCTGCACAGGTAGGAGATGACGCAATCTGCCCGAGAGTCTTGTGCCAAGGCCGCGGTTGCGACCTCCGGACTCTTGTGGATCAGATACCCGGCCGCATCATCAGCTCGGTGACCTGCGCGTCGCGCGGCAGATCGAGCATCGTGAGGATTCCCGTCACTACCGATTCGGGGTCAATGAACGCCGAGGGGTCGTAGGGTCGCCCCTCTTGTTCGTGCACCTGCGCCTGCATCGGCGTCGCCGTGCGCCCCGGAAAGATTGACGAAACCCGAACGCCGTGCGCGGCCTCCTCGGCGCGCAGCCCGTCGGCGAGCGCCTTCAAGCCGTGCTTCGATGCCGCGTACGCCGACCACTCGGGAGAAGTGCGCAGCCCTGCCCCCGAGTTCACGAAGACCACCTGTCCGCTCGCGCTTCGGAGTGCGGGCAGCAAGATGCGTGTGAGTTCCGCGGGCCCGATGAGGTTGACCCCGAGCTGCCAAGCCCAGGACGCCACCGAGAGCTCATCGACCCGGCCGAGTTCGACGACACCCGCGACGTGGATCAGGGAGTCCAGCCGCTCCGGGAGCTCCTGCCCGCTGAGCGTCTCGGCGATCCGCTCGGGCTCCGCCAGGTCCGCGACGACCGTCGTGGTGCCTGGGAACCGCTCGCGCAGTTCGCGAGCGCGGTCCTCGCTTCGAGCAAGCAGCACGAGGTCGTCGCCGCGATCCACAAGTCGCGAGGCGAGCGCCTCGCCGATCCCTGAGCCGGCACCGGTAATGAAGTGGAGAGCCATGTCCCAACCTTAACGATAGATCTCTTTTCGGTGCCCAAGGCCTACGACGACGACAAGCAGCACTTCGTCTTGAACGGTGTAGATAATCCGATAGTCACCCACGCGAACTCTGATGCCATCGCGGCCGCGCAGACTTGTCGCGCCGGGCGGTCTCGGTTCCTGAGCCAACAGTGCGATCGCGCCTTGAATTCGTTTGCGATCATCAGGGTGAATCTTACGAAGTGCTCGCAGCGCGGCAGGGCGAACTTCGATGCGATAGCTCACACCCAGCCCAACTCTGCTTTCACTTCATCCCAGGGAATGTTGTCCCCCTCTTCTTCCATCGCTGCATCAAACGCAGTGATATCTTCAAGTTCCTCGGCAGCTTCCACGAAACGATCGAACAGTTCCGGCGCAATGATCACCGCTTCCCGTTGGCCACGCTTTTCGATGATTACCGGGTCAGATTGGGCTTGGCGCACAGCGTCAGCAAAATTCTTTCGAGCGTCTGACGAAGCGAGAGTAATCATCCTTAAATTGTACATTTGAACTCCGCAACTGTACAACTGGTTCATTGCAAGCAAGCCACATGCGTTGCCACTCACCGCCGGTGCTAACACCCTGGCAACGAGGCGACGCAACGGGTGGAGCGGTTGGCACTCGAGCTTGAAGAGCTGACGGCATTCCGGCGTGGCGAGTCAGATGACCCAGGGTGACATCTCAGCTCTTGCGAGATAGCGTGCAAGTATGAATACCATTCACATCGGCATGTTTCGACTGTTCGGGGCCCTCGCACTTGCCGGCGCAGTCGGTGTGGCTCCCACCGGTGTGGCAGATCCCGCCATGGCATCGCCCCTGCAGTCGGCAGTAGCAGTGACCGAGTCGCATAGTCACGGTGATCTGGAGGCCGCGATACTCACGGTGACCTCGGGTTATCCCGCTGACACGTCGCCTTCGGATCCGTTGCTGCCCGACTCTGCTGATCCACTTGACTGGTGCATTACCCAGGAAGTCGACGCTTGCTCTGACATTCGCACGTACTTGGCGGCGAAGCCTCGCTCAACACTGTGGGACCAAGACCGTCACGACGATTTGCTTGCACTCTTCCAGAACCACGCATTCGAGGACGAGACCGACGACGAGCTCCAGAAGTCGTCGCTCGTACCCACCTGCCCTCCGGGCACCGTGTTCGTTGAGGCCTACCAATATCGTGTATCAAGCTTCGGCATCCCGCTCACGGGAGCCTGCAAGGTCATCGGTTCGCCCGACCGCCCCGGCTCGGTCCCTTTGTGGGAAGAGGACGAGTTAGAGGAATTTTCCGAGCAGGCTTCCCCAGAGGATCTCCCAGAGCAAGTCGTGCATGCTTTCGATATTGCAACAGAGTGTTTTGCCACGCTCGGCCTCGACCCAGAAGGCCGCGAAGCCGTGACCATGCAATACTGCCCGGAGGACGCTATCGAAGGCAGCACACTGGATCCATCTCGATCTATTCCGCGGTACGTCGTTCCCGTGCCATCCGATTTTCCAGTACTCATTCATCTGTGTGTGTTGACACATCCGGCGGAAGTCAGTGGATCAGCCGATGCCTGTGACGAGCCCGCGAATGCAGGCGAGGCCAACATTTCCACCGCTTCGTTGTTAACTGCAGCCAGCCCTGGAGAGCTGGTTGATGGGGACGGCTTGGTAGCACTGAACGGCACAATTCTGGACACGGAACTTGAGGTTCAAGATGGACACGCGCATGTGGCATTGCCAGCGCTAGGGCTTGGGGTGCATCACGTGCAGGTTGAATTCACTGCTGCTGGCCTCACGACGAGCGTTGAAGTGCTCATTGACGCACAGAACCTCTCGACCAGCGAAAGTGTGCCAGAGGGAGAAATCCTCATCGATTCAGGCGAACCGCCAGAGCCGTCGGAGGGTGACGCGGCAGTAAACTCACCCGTGTTGCTGTATTCGCTCACGGGACTATTCTCGATCGCACTGCTGATCACCCTATGGATGCTCGTCTCAGCGAAGGTCGTCGGACGCCGGTATTGAGACCAGCACCGCGGTGTATCCGTCTGACAGGAGCACGAAGCCGTGAACGACTTCATGTTCCCTGCTGCGCACGCTTCCGCTGACACCTCGGGCAAAAGTGCGACGAACGCCCCGCGAGGGTGATCTTGCGGATCGGCGTGCCGCAGCGCGGGCACGGCGCCCCAGTACGCCCGTACGCATTCAGTGAGTGCGCGAAGTACCCCGCCTGCCCGTTCACGTTCACGTACTGCGCGTCGAAGCTTGTGCCACCCTCGGCGAGGGCCTGCGCGAACACCTCGCGCGTCCGCCCGAGCAACTCGCGCGCCTTCCGCACGCTGAGCAGCGACGCCGGGGTTTCGGGGTGCACTCGCGCCCGCCACAGTGCCTCGTCGGCGTAAATGTTGCCGATGCCACTCACCAGGGTCTGGTCGAGCAGCGCGACCTTCACCGCGCTGCGGCGCGCTCGCAGGCCCTGCACGAACGCCGCGTCGTCAAACGCCGGGTCAAGTGGATCGCGCGCAATGTGCAGCGCCTGCCCCGGGATCGCGGCGAGATCCGTGCCAATTCCGCCGGGCTTTCCGTCTGGCGTCGGCACCAGCGCGTCGATCGCAAGCGACCCGAAGAGACGCTGGTCGGCGAAGTCGAGCCGCAGCTCACCGTGCGTGGGGTGCGAGATCCACAGGTGGATCCGCACAAACCGATCGTCGGGTGCCTCGTGCGCGCGCAGCAGCAGCTGGCCGCTCATGCCGAGGTGCGCGAGCAGGGCCTCGCCGGTGCCTGCGAACGGCACCCACAGGAACTTGCCTCGCCGCGCGGGAGCGCCGAGCACCATCCCGGTGAGGCGTCGCTCGAAGTCGGCGGCGCGCAGGGCACCCGATTTGGCATCGAGGCTGACCCCGTGACGCCCGACCCCCGCGGCTTCGGCGCCGCCGAGGGGCAAGTGCCGCTTCAGGGCGCGCGGATCCACCACCTCGACCGCGACGACCCGCGCACCGGTGATCGCCGGCGCGAGGCCCGCACGAACCACCTCGACCTCGGGAAGTTCTGGCACGGGTTATGTGCCCGGCTGCTTGCGTTTCTTCTGAGAACCCGAAGAAGCCGGGGCACCACTGCCGGCGCGCAGCTGCTCAACCGCGTGACGAGCGGCCGCCAGCTCGGCGACCTTCTTGCTTGTGCCGTTGCCCTGACCGGTCACACCAGCGAGTTCGACACGCGCGGTGTACCGACGGTCGTGATCCGGGCCTTCTCCAGTCGTCTCGTAGGGCGGGTGGGGCAGACCGCGTGCGGCCGCCTCTTCCTGCAGAGAAGTCTTCGGATCAAGCGCGACAGTGAAGCGCTCGGGGTCGGCAAGCAGCGGCTCGATGAGGTCGAGCACGAACGCCGAAGCGACCTCCGTGTTCGTCGACAGATAGACCGCACCAATGACCGCCTCAACGGTATCGGCGAGGATCGAGTCCTTCTGCCTGCCGCCGGTGCGCTCTTCTCCGACACCGAGTTTCACCTCGGAGCCGAGCCCGATGCTGCGCGCGACCTCCGCGAGTGCGACGCTCGACACCAGGGCCGCACGACGCTTGGCGAGCTCGCCCTCGCTGAGTTCGGGATAGTCGGTGTAGAGCTTCACCGTGACCGCCTGGCCCAGGATCGCATCACCCAGGAACTCGAGTCGCTCGTTATGCGGCGCGCCGCCGTGCTCGTAGGCCCACGAGCGGTGCGTGAGCGCCAACTCGAGCAATTCGGGGGTCACGGCCACGTCGAACCGCGCAAGAAAGCCGCCGGGGCCGCCCTCAGGCGATCCCGACGGCTCAGCTTGCAGCTGCTCGGTGCCGTGCAGAGTGTGATCTGCGTGCACGCGAGACTGCTTAAACGTCAGCGACCTTGCGGCCCTTGTACTCGAGGAACAACGGGGTGCCGTTTGAATCCTCGACTACGCGGGCGCGGTGCGCCAGGCTGTAGACGGTGCGACCGTTCTCAACGGTCTTGACCAGCTTTGGCGCTTCGGCCTTCCACGCCGAACGGCGGTGGCGGGTGTTCGAGCGCGACATCTTACGCTTGGGAACAGCCATGATGCTCTCTTTCCTACTTGCTTCCAGGATCGGTGTGCCGATCCACGTCATTATTTTCGGCCAGCAAACCGGCCAGCGCCGCCCAACGGGGGTCTAACGGCGCACTGGGCTCGGCTGCAACCTTGGCATCACGCACCTCACCGGACTCGGGGTCGAGCCCCGCGCAGTCCGGGCGACACACAGGCTGGAACGGAAGTGCAAGCACTACCGCGTCTCGGAGCGGGGGTTCAAGATCCACGTGATCACCGTGAACCCCATACTCGTCGGCCTCCGTAGGAGTATACGCGAAAAGTTCTTGGAATTCGACTTCGAACGGAGCGGTGAACTTCTCGAGGCACCGGCCGCACTCCGCGTGCATCGTGGTGGCGACGTGGGCGGAGGCCAAAATGCCCTCGTGCACGGATTCGAGGCGCACCTCGAGGTCGAGCGACTCGCCCGCGGGAATCGTCGCGAGCGCCTCTCCAAACCCCTCTGGTACGGCGAACGTGCGCTCGCGCTCGCGCATCTCGCCCGGGCGGTTCATGATGTCGCGAACGTTCTCTTGGTACTGGCGCATGCTACTCACCGCTTCAGCCTAACCGCTGCCTCCTCGATGCAGCCTGTGTGTGGGGCTGCGGTCAGTGCGCGCCGGGCCTGCGGCGGATGAGGTGCGGGCTGCTGCTCAGGTCGAGTTCGACGATGCCCAGGTAGGCCTTCACGAACTCGGTGAACGAGGAGAAGCCCAGCTCCCGCTCTTGGAACGAGGGATCCATGCGCAGCATCTGGTTCTTCACGTCCGAGGCGCGCTGCCATTCCTCGTCGGTCTTCGTCTCGAGCAGCAGCAGCGCCTTGCGCAGCAGCGGCCCCGGACGACGCCGATGCGCTGCGTCGGACTTTGCGGCCTCTGGCGCTGGGCGATCCACCACCGGCTGCTCGGTGATGTCGGTGTTGACGATCGCTGGCACATCGAGTGGATCTTCCTCGATCTCAGATTCGTCGAGCTCAGTATCTTCGTCGGTGAGCAGCGCGTCATAGTCGGCGTACTCATCGCACGCACCCGCAAGGATGCGGCTCGTGCCCCCGGCCACCCCGATGCCCACGACGTAGCGACCCATGCGGCGCGTCTTCTGCACGAGCGGCACGAAATCCGAATCGCCGGCAACGATCACGACGTGCGTCACATCGTCGAGCACAAACAGGTCTTCCATCGCGTCGACCGCGAGGCGGATGTCGGCCCCGTTCTTGCGCCGCACGCTCAGCGGAAACATTTGCACGAGATCGGCCGCTCTGGCCGTCAGATCACCTCGGTACGAGGCGTTCACCGGGTGCGACCAGTCTGCGTAGGCGCGGCACACGGCGAGCGCCCCAAAGGTCGCCGCATAGTCGAGCACCGCGTCGATGCTCACGTTCGCGGCACGCAGGCGATCCCGCACCTCTGGCGTCATCGCCTCGCGGCCTGCGGCCCCCGGAAAGTCGCGCCGAAACGCCTGCCGCCCGTTGATCTGGTCGTACCGAGAGATCACGATGTTGTCGAAATCAAAGTACACCGCGACCCGCGGTTCGCGCGACATGGACGCGCCGTAGCTGCCGCGCATGCTAGGCGGGACGCGTCGTATCGAGATAGTTGGCGACCGCGTGCGGGACATAGGGTGACACGTCGCCGCCCAGCGCGGCCACCTGCCGCACGAGCGAGCTCGACACGTGCGCATGCCCGGGATCGGGCAGGAGGAAGATCGTCTCGACACCGGCCAGGCTGCGGTTCATCAGCACCATCGGCGTCTCGTATGCCACGTCGATCTGCGAGCGGATGCCCTTCACGAGCACCGTCGCGCCCACCTCGGTGCAGTAATCGACGAGCAGACCCACCGACCACGACGCGACGATGATCTTGCCCTTCGGCATCTCGAGATCGTCGTCAATCGCCTTCTGAATGAGGTTCATACGCTCCGAGATCGGCAGCATCGCGTTCTTGCCGGGATTGTGCACCACCAGCACGTGCACCTGGTCGAAGATTGCGGCGGCCCGACGAATCACGTCAAGATGCCCGAGAGTCACGGGGTCAAACGAACCGGGCACAACGGCGATACTGCTCATGCCCTAAGCCTATGGGGTGCGCCCCGGCGAAGCCCGAAAAACACCTCAGAAGTCGACCCTACGATTTCGCGAGGTTGTCGAGCGACCGCAACTCGGCCTCTCGCTCAAGCGCCTCCCGCAGCAGCGGCGCGGTTTCTAAGTGTGGATCGCGTCGCAGCAGCTCCGCCGCCACTTCCCGCGCGTGCACGATGAGCTCGCCGTGCTCGGCCACCCGCAGCAGCTTCAGCGTGGATCGCCCACCCGACTGCGCCGTGCCCAGAATGTCACCCTCGCGCCGCAGCTCGAGGTCGATCTCGGCGAGGGCGAACCCGTCGGTGGTCGCGGCGACCGCGGCGATCCGCTCGCGCGCGTGACTCCCCTCCTCAGCCCCCGACAGCAAGAGGCACAGCCCCGGGTGCTCCCCACGGCCCACTCGCCCGCGCAGCTGATGCAGTTGTGACACCCCAAACCGGTCGGCATCGCGCACGATCATCATCGAGGCGTTGGGCACGTTCACCCCCACCTCGATCACGGTGGTGGCCACGAGCACGTCGATCTCGCCGGCCGCGAACGCCCGCATCACCCGATCCTTTTCGTCGGGCTTCATCGCACCAGTCAACGCGGCGAGCCGCAGCCCAGCAAAATCGGGGCGCCCGGCGAGCTCTTCGAGGGTCTGCTCGACGCTTGCGAGGGTCTTTGGATCGGGGGTGGATCGCGATCCGCCCCCCGAATCTGGCTCTGGCGCAGGCTCGTCATCGCCCTCTTCCCGCTTGCCCGCGGCGATCGCCGGACACACGACGTACACCTGACGCCCCTTGGCTACCTCCTCAGTGGCGCGCACCCAGGCTCGCTCGGCCCACCCGGGCTTCTCGTGCACCGGCACCGCGAACGTCTCGATCGGTTGCCGGCCCGGAGGCAGGTCGCGCATGGTGGAGGTCTCGAGGTCACCAAAGGCGGTGAGCGCGACCGTGCGCGGGATCGGCGTGGCGGTCATTGCGAGCACGTGCGGCTCGTTGCCCTTCTGGCGCAGGGCCTCTCGCTGCTCCACCCCGAATCGGTGCTGCTCGTCGATCACCGCGAGCCCGAGGTCGTAGAAGGCGACGTGCTCGCTGATGAGCGCGTGGGTGCCGACGACGATGCGCGCCGACCCGCTTGCGATCGCGAGGAGCGCCTTCCGCCGTTGCGCGACGGGCATCTTGCTCGTGAGGAGCACGGGGTGGAGCTTTTCGGTGAGCGCAGGTCCGAGCGACTCGATAACACTCCGGAAGTGCTGCCCGGCGAGCACCTCGGTGGGGGCGAGCATGGCGCTCTGGCCGTCGCCCTCGGCGACCTGGAGCATCGCCCGGAGCGCCACGATTGTCTTTCCCGACCCGACCTCGCCCTGTAGCAATCGGTGCATCGGGTGCGGGCGCGCGAGTTCGCGTGAGATCACGTCGCCCGCCTCGATCTGCCCGGCGGTCAACTCGAACGGCAGCCCGGCGTCGAACATGTCGAGCAGCCCGCCGGAAATCTTGGGACGCCGCGTGCTCGGGGCCTCGCCGAGCCTTCGCCTGCGGTCGAGCAGCCCGAGCTGCAGGTCGAACGCCTCGCGAAAGCGCATGCTGTCTCGCGCCAGTTTCCAGTCAGCGGGGCGCTCCGGGCGGTGGATCAGCTCAAGCGCCACGCCCAACTTGATCGCTGCGCCTGCTTCGCGCACCTCGGGCGGGAGCGGATCCGCCACCGTGAGCTGTGGGTCGAGCGCATCGAGCGCCATCTCGACCGCCTTCTGGATCACCCAGCTCGCGAGCTTCGATGTTGCCGGGTAGATCGGCACCGGGCGCTCGGCGAAGGCAAGGGCTGCGGCCTCGTCGAACTTGTCGGTCGCAACTTCGAGCTGCCCCGGCCGTTCACCCGGTTGCTCGCCGGGGTCATCAAGGGGCCCGGGGGCACCGATGGCACGAGGGGTGCTGGGGCCATCGAGTTCACCCTGTGATCCGCCGGGAAAGCCGTTTGCCGCAGCCTCCTCACGATCGGCAAAGAGTTGATAATCGGGGTTCTGCAACTGCAGCTGACCCTTGTACTCGCTCACCTTGCCCGCGAAAATGCCACGCACCCCAGCGTGCAAATCGCCTGCCCGCCACGGCTGATTGAAAAAGGTGAGCTGCAGCGTGCCCACACCATCAGTGATACGCACCTCGAGTAAGCTGCCACCCCGGCGCTGCATCGTGCGCTGACGCACATCGAGCACCTGGGCCAACACCGTGATGTGCTCGCCGATGGGGAGGCCCACAAGCGGGGTCAGCTCGCCGCGGTTGGAGTAGCGGCGCGGAAAATGCCAGAGCAAATCGCGCACCGTGTGCATGTCGAAGGCCTTCTCCAGGGCCTTCGCGGTGCGCCCACCGACGACGCCATCGAGGCGCGTGTCGAGGGTGATCGTGCTCATGCACCCAGGCTAGCGCCCGGTGCCGACACGCTCACCCATCCCCTAGCCACGGCTACAGCTACAGCTACAGCTACAGCCCGTCTGCCATGCGCCAAGGCCCGATATCCTGGGTGGGTGACCAGAATCATCGCGGGCGTGGCCGGGTCTCTCCGGCTCGAGGTACCAAAATCTGGCACGCGCCCGACCACCGACCGCGTACGCGAGGCGATCTTCTCCACCCTTAGGTCGTGGGGTCTCGACAGTGGATCCCGAGTCCTCGACCTGTATGCCGGCTCGGGGGCCCTCGGTCTCGAGGCTGCGAGCCGCGGTGCCAGCGAGGTCGCGCTCGTCGAGAAGCATCCGCAGTCCGCCCAGGTTGCGGCGCGGAACGCGAAGACCGTAACTGCGGCATTCACCAAGAGTCAGGCCCCCCGAGTTACGGTTGCGCGCCAATCGGTGCAGGCGTTCCTGGAGGGCCTGGATCCACTGGTGAAATGGGATGTCGTGATGCTGGATCCGCCGTATGAGTTGGGTGAGGAGGAACTCACCTCGAATCTCACTGCGGTGGTGCCCCTTCTCGCAGAGGATGCGGTCGTGCTGGTGGAGCGAAGTACGCGCTCGCCCGAGCCGACGTGGCCGGCGGGTCTCGCACGCATCAAGGAGAAGCGTTACGGCGAGACCGCGCTGTGGTGGGCAGAATCTGCTTGATTGCAACGCACAGCGTTGCGCAGATTCTGTCGCCGACAGGCGGCTCGCTCAGGAAAAACGCACCGCGTTTTGCGAGTTCTGCCGCTCTGACTCAGCCACCGTCCACATCGTTCACGCTCGCGTGGACACCCGCGCAGGGTTCCCGCCGTCCGAACCCTGCGCGAGCGTCAGCCGCACAACCACCGACCTCACCGGTCACCCTCGGGTGGACCTCCGCGCACGCTTTCGAGCCTCTGAACCCTGCGCGAGCGTCCACTCGGCGACCACACTCGACCCCGGAAACGCAAAACCGGCCCGCGCCAGCCGAAGCTGACGGGGCCGGTTCGCGCACGGGACGCACGGGGCGCACCGATCGTGCGGATCGTGCGGATCGTGCGACGCGACAATACCTATCGCGGCAGCAGGGTGTACTTCGTCGAGAGGAACTCGTGGATCCCCTCGAAGCCGCCCTCGCGGCCGAGACCCGACTGCTTGATGCCACCGAAGGGGGCCGCAGCGTTCGAGACCAGGCCGGTGTTCAGGCCCATCATGCCGGTCTCGAGCTTCTCAATCATGCGGTGGCCACGGTGGATGTTCTCGGTGAACACGTAGCTGACCAGACCGTACTCGGTGCTGTTTGCAATCTCGACAGCTTCTTCTTCGGTCGAGAAGCGGATGATGCCGAGCACCGGCCCGAAGATCTCTTCGCGCATGATCGCCGACTGCGGGCTGAGGTTGTCGATCACGGTGGGCTGGAAGAAGTGGCCCGGGCCGTCGATGGACTCGCCACCGGTAACGATGGTGGCGCCGGTCTCGACCGCGTCAGCAACGAGGCGCGCGGTGTTAGCCACGGCCTTGTCGTCGACGAGCGCTCCGATGTCGTTGCCCTCTTCCGCGCCACGACCGATGGTCATCTGCGCGACGCGCTCGCCCACGCGACGAGCGAACTCGTCGGCGACCGACTCGTGCACGATGATGCGGTTCGCCGCGGTGCATGCCTGACCGATGTTGCGGAACTTCGCGAGCAGCGCACCCTCGACCGCACGGTCGAGATCGGCGTCTTCGAAGACCACGAACGGGGCGTTGCCGCCGAGCTCCATCGAGGTGCGCAGCACGTTCTGCGCGGCGGCCTCGAGCAGCTTCACGCCGACAGGAGTGGAACCGGTGAACGAGAGCTTGCGCAGACGGGTGTCGCTCAGCAGCGCGCTCGACTGTGCGCTCGACTTCGAGGTCGGCACCACGTTCACGACGCCAGCGGGCAGGCCCGCCTCTTCGAGCAACTGCACGAAGAAGATCGTGGTGAGTGGGGTGAGTGCCGCGGGCTTGATGACCACGGTGCAGCCGGCGGCGAGCGCCGGAGCGATCTTGCGCGTGGCCATCGCGAGCGGGAAGTTCCACGGGGTGATGAAGTAGGTCGGCCCCACCGGAATGTGCGAGACGACCATGTGGCCGGTGCCCTCGGGGTTCTCGCGGTAGTCGCCGCGCACGCGGACGGCTTCCTCGGAGAACCAGCGGAGGAACTCGCCGCCGTAGTTGACCTCGCCGCGAGCCTCGGCGATGGGCTTGCCCATCTCCATGCTCATGAGCAGCGCGAAGTCTTCCTTGCGCTCCATGAGCAGGTCGAAGGCGCGACGCAAGATGTTCGAGCGCACGCGCGACGGGGTTGCGGCCCAGGCATCCTGAGCGGCGACGGCTGCGTCGAGGGCACGCACGGCGTCCTCGACCGTCGCGTCAGCGATCTCCTTGATGGTCTCGCCGGTTGCCGGATCCTGCACGCCGAAGGTCGCGCCGGTTGCGGAGGGCTGCCAGGTGCCGCCGATACCGAGGCCGGACTGGACGCTATCGAGCAGCTCTTGCTCGTTGGGCTTCAGTGCCATGAGTCGTTTCCTTTCGTGAGCGGGGCTCGAACGTGCGCCGTTCGAGCCCCGCAATTCAGTTGATCAGAGGTGGATCAGGCCGAGGCCTTGAGCGCATCTGCCACGACCTGCAGGCCTTCGCGCAGCAGTTCGTCGCCGATCGACAACGGGGGCAGGAAGCGGATCACGTTGCCGTAGGTGCCGCAGGTGAGGAGGATGACACCCTGCTCGCCGGCAAACTTGGCGATCGCGCTGGTCAGCGCGGCGTTCGGATTGGTGCTGCCGGACTCAACGAGCTCGACCGCCTTCATCGCGCCGCGCCCACGGATGTCTCCGATACGATCGTCGCTCTTCTGCAGCTCGGTGAAGAACTCGTCAATGATCGCGCCGATCTCGCGCGCACGCTCCGCAAGGTTCTCGGCCTGGTAGGTCTCGATCGTGGCGAGCGCAGCCGCGCAGGCGATGGGGCTGCCCGCATAGGTTCCACCCAGGCCACCGGCGTGAGCGGAATCCATGATCTCGGCCCGACCGGTAACTGCCGACAACGGGAGTCCGCCCGCAATGCCCTTCGCCGTGGTCACGAGGTCTGCGACGACACCCTCGTGGTTCGCGGCGAAGAGATCGCCGGTGCGGGCGAAGCCGGTCTGCACCTCATCGAGGATGAAGACGACGTTGTTCTTGGTTGCCCACTCGCTCAACGCGGGAAGGAAGCCCTCGGCGGGAGCGATGAAGCCGCCCTCGCCCTGGATGGGCTCAATGATGATCGCGGCAAGGTTCGATGCTCCGACCTGCTTTTCGATCTGTGTCAGTGCGATCGCGGCGGCCTCAGCACCCGTGAGCCCGTCACGGTACGGGTACGAGGTCGGAACCCGGTACACCTCGGGAGCAAACGGGCCAAAGCCATCCTTGTAGGGAATGTTCTTGGCGGTCATGCCCATGGTGAGGTTGGTGCGACCGTGGTACGCGTGGTCGAAGACGACCACTGCGTTGCGCTTGGTGTAGTGGCGTGCGATCTTGATCGCGTTCTCGACGGCCTCGGCACCCGAGTTGAACAGCGCGGAACGCTTCTCGTGATCGCCGGGGATCAATTCGTTGAGCTTCTCGGCGACCGCGACGTATCCCTCGTACGGGGTGACGGTGAAGCACGTGTGGGTGAACTGCTGCACCTGATTCACCACTGCTTCGACCACCGCGGGAGCCGAGTTGCCGACGCCCGTGACCGCAATGCCCGAGCCCAGATCGATGAGCGAGTTGCCGTCGGCATCGACCATGACGCCACCGCCGGCAGCCACGATAGAGACGGGCAGCGCCACGCCCACGCCTGAGGCAACGGCCGCGTTCTTGCGTGCCGTGAGCTCCTGTGACTTGGGGCCGGGGATAGCAGTGACAAGCTTGCGCTCCTGTGGCAGCGAGGGGCCGCCCTGAAGAGTGACATCTGACATCGAAACTTCTCCTTCTGGTGTGCGCTGCCGGAGCAGTCGCGATGGTTCGATCCCTAGCACCAACGCCGGTGGATCCTGCACCCAGCATAGGCTCGCAGCCACCGCCAACAATTTGCCACTATGGTGATTTCCAGAGGTAAGTTTCGCCACTCTGGCAAGCATGACTCTCGGGCAGACCCAACCCAATGGAGGTATCGGTGAACACCCCCTCACTCCCACTGCACCCCACGATCGAGCTGGGCACGCTCATCCGCCAATACCCGCTTGGGCTAGTGCTCATCGCGGGCAGTTCTGAGCAGGCATCAGAGGCAACTGCCGAGCTCCCCGTGCAGTGGGTGCATGGCAGCGACATGCACGATCCCACCCCCTTCCTGACTCCGCGCACGGTTCTCCTCACGACCGGCAACCAGTTTTCCGCGAGCCTCACCACCGAACAGGCAGATGCCTACGTCGAGCGTCTGCAGTCGGCGGGTGTCGCCGCGCTCGGTTTTGGTGTGGGCATCGTGTGGGAGCGCACCCCACCTCTGCTGATCGAGGCCTGCGAGAAGCTCCGTCTCCCGCTGTTTCGCGTGCCCTACGAGACCCCGTTCATCGCCATCGTGCAGACCGCGGCCAGGCTCCTCGACGCGCAGTCTCACGCACGCGATGCCTGGGCACTCGAATCGCAACGCGCCGTGGCAAGCGCGGCACTGCAGCGCGACGGCATCGCCGCGGCGGTGCGCGAAGCCGCAGCCCGCCTCGGCAGGTGGGTCGCCATCGCCGACCGCACCGGCAGGCTGATCGACTTCGCGCCGCGCACTGAGCGAAATTCGGCACAGGCCGAGTGGATCCGCCGAGAGTCGCGCGACCTGATCGAACGCGGCACTCGCGCCAGTCGAGTGAGGAGCCTAGGCGACGTGCCGATCCACTTACAAACCCTCGGTCGCAGCGGGCACCTGCTGGGAGTGCTCGTGACCCCGGCGAGCACGACCCCCGACCACGCCGAGCGCACCCTGATTGGGCTCGTGGCATCGCTCGCGACGGTGCAACTGGAGCACCGCACGGGGCTCGGTGAGGCCGAGGTGGCGCTGCGGTCAGCCGTCGTGCAGCTGCTGCTCGCGGGCGAGACCGAGCTCGCCGAACGGGTCGCACGCGGGGTGCTCTCGCGCCTCCCCCGGGGCCGGGTGGCGGCGGTGCGTATCGACCGCGTTGCCGACTTCGGAGCGAAACTCACCGAAGACCTGCGCTCGCTCGCCGGCAGCAGCGCGGGGCTCCTCACGGCACCCTTCGGCGTGGGAGCGGTGCTGATCTGCGACGCGACGCTCGTCGCGTCCGTGCGTCGCGTGCTGGTGGATCACCATGTGCCCGCAGGGGTAAGCACCCGCGGGTCACTCGACGACCTGGCCGAACTCATCGAACAGGCCGAACTCGCACTTGAACGCGCGAAGGCGCCAGGCAAGGCGGGCGAGACCACCCCGGGCCCAGTCGACTATCAACCGAGCATGCACGCGGGGTTGTTCGACCTGCTCGCGGCCGAGCCGGAGGCGCGACGACGTGCACTCGGGCTACTCGCCCCGCTCCGCCAGCACGATCAGCGGCACGGTGACGCGATCGCGCACAGCCTCGAGGTGTGGCTCGCTCACCACGGTCAGACCAGCCCCGCCGCCGCCGCGTTGGGGGTGCACCGGCACACGCTGCGCGCGCGCATGCAGACCGCCGCGAGTTTGGTGGAGCGCGATCTGGATGACCCGGGCACTCGTGCGGAGCTGTGGGCCGCGCTGCGGCTCGCCGCGGGTTCCTGAGCCGGCACCGCACACAGAGACATCGACACCGCATGCTGGCAGCCCCGTCGCGGCGTCAAGACGCAGCATCAAGACCCCGGGTGGGCGACTGTGGCCCCTTCCCACGGGACGAAGGAGCCACTAGCGCCCACCCCCGAGGGGCGGGGCCTCGACACTGGGGTCCCAGCCCCTCGAGGGCGAGGCCCCGATGACGTAGGGGTCCCATCCGCGCGGCTCATACGGTGATCCACCGACCAGTAGCGGGCCCTCACTACACGTCGCAACCACCTCGCCGATCACGCGAAACCCCTCAGGAATTTCCGCGGTCGCCACGGTCGGGAACGTGGCGAGCAGCCCGTGATCCTCGCCACCCGTGAGCATCGCCTCAAGCGACACGATCTCACCGCGCTGCAGGCCGAAGTGCGTCGCGAGCAGGTTCGCGTCGAGTGCCAGGGTGACCCCACTCGCGCGCGCGAGCCTGGCCGCATCGAGCGACAGCCCGTCTGACACGTCGAGCATCGCGGTCGCACCCGCGTTGGCGGCAACGATTCCCAGGTGGATCGGCGGAATCGGTGCCAGGTGCGCCGAGAGGGCAGCTGGGTGTCGCTCGCGCAGCAGGGCAAGCTCCGAGCTCACATCGGGCACTGCGTCACTCGTCTGATTTCGAACAGGATCAGTCGGGGGGCGCTCCGCGAGGCGCACTGCTTCACTCGACTCCGATGCCTCGGCAAGCCCAAACAGGGCAGAGAGGCCGATTCCCGAGAGACCCAGATCCCCCGCGTACGCCACAACGTCGCCGGGTCGCGCGCCGGATCGCAGCACCGGGCTGCGGCCCTCGAGGTCGCCGAGGGCGGTAATCGCCACGGTCACTACCGGCGCGCGGCCCAGATCGCCGCCGACCACACCACACCCGGGGGCGAGATTCTCGCACGCGGCATCGAGGCCCCGTGAGATCTCAGACAGTAGGTCAACCGGAGTCTCTCGCGGGCACGCCAGCGCAACGGTCAGCGCGGTCGGGCGTGCGCCCATTGCGGCGACATCAGACAGGTTCGTCGCGGCGAGCTTCCACCCGAGCTCATAGCCGGAGTGCCAGGCGAGCCGGAAGTCGGGCCCCTCGATCATGGTGTCGGTGGTGACCACCGTGTCCCCGCGACTCGAGAGCACCGCGGCATCGTCGCCCGGGCCGACGGTCGCCGAGCGAGCCGGTCGCAGCCGCGCGAGGATCGCCGCCAGCGCCCCCGATTCGCCGATCTCGCCAACGGTCTGGCCGTGATCCACTGTCTGCCGCTCACCCATGCCCACCAACCTACCGTCGCAGAGGCGAGGCCAGCCCCCAGGCACCCGGCGATAAGCTAGAGCCGTGTCGATTCGTCTACGTGCCCTCGCCGTCGGAGCTGCCACGCTGATCCTCGCGGGCACACTCACCGGATGCTCGGGCATCGTGCCCATGGACCCGGCGCCCGACGCGAACGACCCCGCGTGTGCCGATGTCATCGTGCGCCTTCCCGATACGGTCGCCGATCTCGAGCGGCGCACCACGAACGCCCAGTCCACCGGGGCGTGGGGCGATCCCGCTGGCGTGCTGCTGTATTGCGGCATCGAGCCGACGGGCCCCACCACCGACGACTGCGTCAACGTCAGCGGGGTCGACTGGGTCATCAACCGAGACAACGCGCCGCTCTACAAGTTCGAGGCCTACGGTCGCAGCCCGGGTCTCGCCGTGATCGTTGACTCCGAGAAGGCCAGTGGCACCGAGACGGTAGTGGATCTCGGCGCGGTCGCGAAGCTGCTTCCGCAGACCAGGCAGTGCACGAGCCTCACCGATACGCTCGACTTCGACTAGCCTTCGAGCGAGTCCTCGCGCACCGCGGCAGAGAATCCGTCAAAGAACCGTTCGAGTGCTATCGGATCGCCCTGCGCCTCCTCGGGATGCCACTGCAGCCCGACGATCCAGCGATCGATTCCTTCCGTCGCTTCGACCACCCCGTCGTCGGCTCGGGCGGCGACGCGGAGACCCTCGCCGAGGCGATCCACTGCTTGATGGTGCCCCGTACGCACCGTGACCCGCTCCTCACCGAACAGCTCAGCCACCCGCGTCTCGGCTTCGAGCGCGACATCGTGATCGGTCCACGGGTCGCCGACGACCTCGCGATTATGCAGGCCCGGGCCGAGATCTTGCACGAGTGAGCCGCCGAAGGCGACGTTGATGACCTGAGACCCTCTGCAAATCCCGAGCACCGGGGTGCCCGCTTCCGAGGCACGGCGCACGAGTTCGATCTCGAAACGATCCGCGGCGGCATCGACGTAGTAGAGGTTGTCGACCAGGGCAGCCTGACCGTACACCTCGGGTGCGACATCACCGCCGCCCAACACGATCAGTCCCGAGACTCCCGCGAGCGCCTCAGCGGGCGCGACACCCGGCTCTGCCGCGTCGATGATGCGCACCGACAGGCCGCGCTCGCGCAGCAGCCCACTGACGCGCTCGGCAGAGTCGGTGAGCCCCTGTCGAAACCCCTCGGGCATACCCGCTCCACCGTGCACGTAGGAGACGAGTACCTCGGTGCCGGGCTTTTCGCCACTCATCGCGTGCGCCGTTCGAGTGCGAGCTCGATGAGTTCGGTGATGAGCGCCGTGTAACCCATTCCCGATTCCTCCCACAGCCGCGGGTACATCGAGATGGGAGTGAAACCGGGCAGCGTGTTGATCTCGTTCAAGACCGGGCCTGCTTCGGTGAGGAAGAAGTCGATGCGGGCAAGCCCCGCACACTGGGTCACCTCGAAGGCGCGCACGGCGGCATCGCGGATCGCGTGAAACTCCCCGTCGGTCACCTTCGCGGGCAGTGCGAGTTCGATTCCCGCTGCCCCCAGGTACTTCGCCTCGTAGTCGTAGAAGTCACGGCCGGTGAACACGATCTCGCCGATGACCGCGCTCGTGCGCGGCAGCGCGCCGTCTCGGCCCTGCAACACCCCGATCTCGACCTCACGCCCGGCAACCCCCGACTCCACGAGCACCACGCGGTCCTCCGCGAAGGCGAGCTCGAGGGCCGGGCCCAGGCCGCTCGGCTCGGTGACGCGGCTCACACCGACGCTCGACCCCGCTCGGTTCGGCTTCACAAAGAGCGGGTAGGTGAGGCCATCGGCGAGACTGTCTGCGAGATAGGGATCACGCTCCAACTGCTCGCGCGTTACCATCCGCCACGGCGCCACGGCGATGCCTGCGTCGGCGAGCACGGTCTTCACCGCGTGCTTGTCCATGCACAGCGCAGAGCCGAGCACACCGCTTCCGACGTAGGGAAGGTCGACCAGCTCGAGCATGCCCTGCACGGTGCCATCCTCGCCAAATGTGCCGTGCAGCATGGGCAGCACGACGTCGACGTGACCGAGCGAACGCAGGTGCCCGTCTTGCTCGATGACGGTGAGGGTGCTCGTCTCGGTCGACGCAGGCCAGAGCACCCGGGTGCCATTTTCGGGAACCTCGGGCAACGCGCCCGCCTCCAGCCGGTAGCTCGACAGCTCTTCCTCGCCGAGCAGCACCGTCGCCCCGCGCTTGGAGATACCGACCGGGATCACGTCAAACCGCGAACGATCGATGGATCGCAGCACCCCGGCAGCGGTAACACAGCTGATCTCGTGTTCGCTGGAGCGGCCGCCGAACAGCAACACGACGGTGCGCTTCTTGGGCCACAGGTCTTCTGCGCTCACGCGGGGGTTCCCTTCAATCGGTCAACAAATCGGCGCCAGGCGCCCGGCTTCTCGCCGCCGAGGCTCAGCTCGGGCTTGGGCACGTCGTCTTCGGTGGCAAGGTGAGGCCCCAGGTCTTTCGGTGCCATGGTGCCGCTGAGCACCATCTGCACCTGCTCGACGATCGGCATCGGCACCCCGCGCTCATGCGCGAGCTCGAGCACCGAGGCCACCGACGTGATGCCCTCGGCGGTCTGCTGCATCTGCTGCTTCGTTTCTTCGAGCGAAAAGCCCTGCCCGATTAATCGCCCCGCGGTGTTGTTGCGCGAGAGCGGCGACTGGCAGGTCGCGATCAGGTCGCCCAGGCCGGCGAGCCCGGCCAGCGTGCTCGGATCCGCCCCCGATGCCACCGCAAATTCCGTCATCTCGGCGAGACCGCGGGTGATAATCGCGGCTTTTGTGTTCTCGCCGTAGCCCACCCCATCGACGATGCCGATGGCCAGCGCGATGAGGTTCTTGAGCACGCCGCCGAGCTCGGTACCCACCACGTCGGTATTCACATACGTGCGAAAGTATTTGGCTGAGCATGCGGTCGCGATCTCGAGCGCCACTTCGATCGATCCGCTCGAGGCCACCGCGCCAGTGGGCTGCTCCTTCGCGATCTCGAGCGCAATGTTCGGGCCCGAGAGCACCCCGATTCGCTCAGGACCGATATCGAGGGTGTCGGCAATCACCTCCGACATGCGCATGGTGGTGGATCGTTCCACCCCCTTCACGAGGCTGACGAGCACGCTGCCGCGTTCGAGATGCGGCTCAATGTCACGGAGATTTTCGCGTAGCGTCTGGCTCGGCACAGCCAAGAATACGAGCTTCGCGCCGCGCAGCGCCTGATCCACCTCGCTGGTCGCCTTCAGCGACTTCGGCAGGTTGATGCCGGGCAGGTACTGCGAGTTGCGCTTGGCAACCTGAATCTCCTGCGCCTGCTCGGGCCTGCGCGCCCACACGGTCACGTCACAACCCGCATCGGCGAGCACCTTCGCGAAGGTGGTACCCCAGCTGCCCGCCCCGATCACGGCAACCTTGCGCCCGCGATTGCGCCGCAGGTTCGCGGTGACGATATCGATGGGACGGGTCGTCAAAAGCGCCCCGTTTCGCTCTGCTGGTGCTTGCCCGGATTCCAGCGCTCTGTGGGCGGTTCTTCCCCGCGCAGTCCCGCGAGAAGCCTGGTGATCTCGGTCATCAACACCTCGGTGGCCTCGGTGACCGTCTTCTGATCGATCTCGCGACCCTGAAAACGAGAGAGGTCGAGGGGCTTGCCCACCGCGACGTGAATGGTCTTCCGCGGGATGGGGTGGATCCGCTTCGCGTACCTTGGCATCAGCTCTTGCGTGCCCCAGTGCGCCATCGGGATCACTGGGATTCCAGATTCGAGCGCCAGGCGGATCGCCCCGGTCTTTCCGCGCATCGGCCACAGGTCCGGATCGCGAGTGAGGGAACCCTCGGGATACACAATCACCCCGGAGTTATT
Source organism: Leucobacter fengyongliangi (assembly GCF_050971685.1). Lineage (NCBI taxonomy): Bacteria > Bacillati > Actinomycetota > Actinomycetes > Micrococcales > Microbacteriaceae > Leucobacter > Leucobacter fengyongliangi. Next base: position 21,994 of record NZ_JBPCEU010000003.1, read on the forward strand.
GCGGATCAATTCCCCGGCCGCGCCCAACGCGCTCGCACCCGCAGGCCCCACACGCTCTACCGGCACCTGTCCGGTGGAACGGAACACCCACCCAATGAGCGGATTTCGAAAGAGGCTCGCCTTGGCCATGAACCTCGGGAGTCGACCGAGATGCCACACGCCCGCACCGACCGCGATGGGGTCGATTTCGCTGTAGTGATTCGGCGACAGGATGAACGGCCCGGTGTTGGGTAATTGTGAATCGGGGGTAAAACGATACCGCACCATGCACGACCAGGCCGGCAGAATGAGCGAAGCCAGCACCCAGAACATGCTGGGGCGCCGTTTCTCAGCAGAGGAGCGGCTTCGTATTTTTACGGTGTCACGCATAGTCTCATCTTCCCAGAATCTGCGTGCATGGACGCGCGAACTCAGCTCTCGAACACGAAGTCGGCACCGAGGAGGCGCAGCTTCTCAATGAAATTCTCGTACCCGCGCGAAATGATGCCGAGATTACTGACCTTGCTCTGCCCCTCTGCAGTCAGAGCGGCGATGAGGTGGCTGAACCCACCGCGCAGGTCGGGCACCTCAATGTCGGCACCGTGCAGCGGGGTGGGGCCGGTGATGACCGCGGCCTGCTCAAACTCACGGCGCAGCACGCGGCGATCCTCATGGGCAAGTCCGTCCGGATACACCACGATGTTCGCGCCCATCGTGTTGAGCGCATCCGTGAACCCAAACCGGTTCTCGTAGACGGTCTCGTGGATCGTCGAGACTCCCTCGGCCTGAGTCAGCGCGACCACGAGCGGCTGCTGCCAATCGGTCATGAAGCCAGGATGCACGTCAGTCTCGATCGTAACCGGCTTCAGCACACCACCCGGGTGCCAGAAGCGAATGCCATCGTCTTGCACGTCAAACGCTCCGCCGACCTTGCGGAACACATTCAAGAAGGTCATCATCTCTTCTTGTTCGACACCGCCGACGAAGATGTCGCCCTTGGTGGCCAGCGCGGCAGCCGCCCAGCTGGCGGCCTCGTTGCGGTCGAAGATCGCACGATGCGTGTAGCCCTGAAGCTCCTCGACACCTTCGATGAAGATCACTCGGTTGGGCTCCATCGAGATGATTGCGCCCATCTTCTGGAGAATGCAGATGAGGTCGACAATCTCAGGCTCTATGGCGGCGTTGCGCAACTCCGTTTGCCCCTCGGCGAGCACAGCGGTCAGCAGCACCTGCTCCGTCGCTCCCACGGAGGGATAGGGCAGCTCAATGTTCGCACCCTTGAGTCCGCCGGGGGCGGTGAGGCTGATCCCGCTGGGCAGCTTCTCGATGACCGCACCGAACTGTCGCAACGCGTCGAGATGGAAATCGATGGGACGATCCCCGATGCGGCAACCGCCGAGGTCAGGAATGAAGGCCTTCCCGAGTCGATGCAGCAGCGGCCCGCAGAAGAGGATCGGGATACGCGACGAGCCGGCGTGCGCGTCGATGTCGGCATGATGCGCCTGCTCGACGTTCGAGGGATCGAGGCGCCATTCACCCGGGTCTTCGCCCCGAGTAATGAGCACGCCATGGAGGGCGAGCAGACCGGCGACGACGCGCACGTCCGAGATATTTGGCACATTGCGCAGCACGCTGGGTGACTTTCCGAGCAACGCCGCAACCATCGCTTTGGTGGCGAGGTTCTTGGCTCCGCGCACCTCAATGCGACCCTTCAGTGGCCGCCCACCCTTGATGATGATCTCGTCAGAGGTCAGGCCCACCCGGGCACCCGCCTTCCGAGCGTCCTGTTTTAGGCCCTCGTCAGCGTCAGTCTGTGAAATCGCGCTGTCTTCGATGGTGTCGCCGCCGTTCATTCGAAATTAGGCCGTGTGTGCCGGAAGTGTGGTGGGCATCCAGGCCGGACGCTTCGCCTCGAAATCCGTGATCGCCTGCTCGTCGCGGAGGGTCAACGAGATATCGTCGAGCCCCTCGATCAGCCGCCACCGAGTGTAGTCATCAATCTGGAACGGAACCGTGAGTTCGCCCGCGGTCACCGTGCGATCTTCCAGGCTCACCGTCACCGGCGCACCCGGGTGAGCGTCGAGAAACTCCCAGATCCGCTGCACGTCGGCTTCTTCGACCTCCGCGGCCAGGAAACCCTGCTTGCCTGAATTCCCGCGGAAAATGTCCGCGAACTTCGGCGAAATAACGACCTTGAAGCCATAGTCGCGCAGGGCCCACACCGCGTGCTCCCGCGAGGAACCCGTACCAAAATCAGCACCTGCGACGAGCACCTCGGCACCCGAATACTCGGGCCGATTCAGCACAAAATCCGGGTCTTGACGCCAGTGAAAGAACAGCGCGTCTTCAAACCCCGTCTTCGTGACGCGCTTCAAGAACTCCGCCGGAATGATCTGATCGGTGTCAACATTCGAGCGCTTCAACGGAACAGCAACGCCGGTCAACGTCGTGAACTTCTCCATGATTACGCCCCTACCTTGTCGTGCGTGATACCGCGCGCTTCGTCTGACTGCAAATCCCACGGGCTCGAGAGCGTGCCGCGAATGGCGGTGGCCGCTGCGACTAGCGGCGACACCAAGTGCGTCCGCCCGCCCTTGCCCTGGCGCCCCTCGAAATTGCGGTTCGAGGTCGACGCGCACCGCTCACCCGGCGCCAACTGATCGGGGTTCATCCCGAGACACATCGAGCACCCGGCAAATCGCCACTCTCCGCCGAAGTCCTCGACGATCTTGTCGATCCCCTCAGCCTCTGCCTCCAGTCGCACCCGCGCAGAGCCGGGCACCACCATCAGACGCACGCCGTCGGCTATTTGCTTGCCCTTGATGATGCTCGCGAACTCGCGCAAATCATCCATGCGACTGTTCGTGCACGACCCCATGAAGACCGCGTCGACCGCGATTTCCTTCATTGGGGTGCCCGCCGCAATATCCATGTACTCGAGTGCACGCTCGGCCGCGGCGCGCTGATTCGGATCAGCGATGTCCGCCGGATTGGGCACCCGATCGCTCAGCAGCACGCCCTGGCCCGGGTTCGTGCCCCACGTCACGAAGGGCTCCAACTCGTTCGCATCGATGAAGACCTCGGCATCAAACACGGCGCCCTCGTCGGTGGGCAGCGTCTTCCAATACTCGACCGCAGCGTCCCAGTCCGCGCCCTTCGGCGCGTGCGGGCGACCCTCGAGATAGGCGAAGGTCGTCTCGTCGGGGGCAACCATTCCGGCGCGGGCGCCGGCCTCGATCGACATGTTGCAGATCGTCATCCGCCCGTCCATCGACAGGCCACGAATCGCGCTCCCCCGGTACTCGAGCACGTAGCCCTGACCGCCGCCGGTACCGATCTTCGCGATGACCGCGAGAATGATGTCTTTCGCGGTGACACCGGGGCGCAACTCGCCCTCGACGTTGATCGCCATCGTCTTGAACGGCTTCAACGGCAACGTCTGCGTCGCCATGACATGCTCGACCTCGCTCGTGCCGATCCCGAAGGCGAGCGCGCCAAACGCGCCGTGCGTCGACGTGTGGCTGTCGCCACACACCACGGTGATGCCCGGCATCGTGAGGCCCAGCTGCGGCCCGACGACGTGCACGATGCCCTGCTCTTTGTCGCCCAGCGGGTGGGCACGCACGCCGAACTCGGCGACGTTCTGACGCAGCGTTTCGATCTGCAGGCGACTGATGGGATCCTCGATCTGGCGCGTGATATTGAGGGTTGGAGTGTTGTGATCCTCCGTCGCGATCATGAGATCGACACGCCGTAGTGGGCGACCCGCCACGCGCAGTCCGTCAAAGGCCTGCGGGCTCGTTACCTCGTGAATGAGGTGCAGATCGATATAGATCAGATCGGGGTCACCGTTTTCGCCCTTCACGACCACATGGTCGTCCCACAGCTTCTCTGCCAGGGTGCGGGGGCGGGGGTTGGTCTGTTGCTCAGTCATGAATGTGCATCTCTACTTCGTGGCTCGGTGCGCAACTGCGCGAATGGGTCGGCCATGCCTGAACTCCGCGACGGGAGGGCCGAAAGCTACACCCCGTCGCGGCAAGGAAGGAGGAGCTGCCGCGTACGCATGCCGAGAGTCTATCACCGGGTGCCGTGCGGGATCGCAGCGAGCCCCGGCGTGTGCCGCCGCACCCGGTGCGGCGGCACACGATCCACGGGCTAGTGCTGTGCGCCGTCGTCTTGCTTCGGCTGCACCGGGGCACCGCGTGGCACTCGCCGCTCACCCGATGCGAGCGCATCCCGACGAATCTTCAGGAGGCTCGCGACCGTCGCGACCGCCATCGCGGCGACGATTACGCCGAGCGACACCCAGGTGCTGATCTCGGGTGCCCATTCAATGTGTTCGCCACCGTTGATGAATGGGAGTTCGTTCACGTGCATGGCGTGCAGCACGAGCTTCACGCCAATGAAGGCGAGAATGAAGGCGATGCCGTACTTCAGGTAGATCAGGCGATCGAGTAGGCCACCCAGGAGGAAGTAGAGCTGGCGCAGCCCCATGAGCGCGAAGAGGTTCGCGGTAAACACGATAAACGGGCTCTGGGTAATGCCAAAGATCGCGGGGATCGAATCGAGCGCGAAGAGCAGGTCGGTGGTGCCCAGGGCGATGAGGACCAGGAGGAACGGCGTCCACATCTTCTTGCCATCGACGGTTGTACGCAGCTTGCCGCCGTCAAAGTGGTCAGAAAACGGCACAACCTTTTTGATCTGCCGCACGAACCAGCTCTCGCCGTCCCCCTCGCCATCGTCGTGGCTCGCCTGCTGCCACGCGGTGTAGATGAGCCAGGCGCCGAAGATGTAAAAGACCCAGCTGAAGTTCTCGATCAGCGCGGCACCCACCAAAATGAAGACGCCACGGAAGATCAGTGCCAGAATGATGCCGATCATCAGGGCACGCTGCTGGTACGCAATGGGCACCCCGAATCGGGTCAGGATGATCACGAAGACGAAGAGGTTGTCAATCGACAGGCTGTACTCGGTCAGCCAACCCGCCAGAAACTCGGTGCCGTGCTGCACATCGCCGAGAATGAACATGGCACCGGCAAAGATGAGCGCAAGCAACACGTAGAAACCCACCCACAGGCTCGCCTCTCTCATCGATGGGGCGTGCGGGCGTCGAATGATGAGCAGGAGATCGATGAGGAGGATCGCAACGAGCACGATCATCGAGCCGATCTCAAACCAGAGCGGAAGAACGGTAGTCACTATCGGGTGGTTCACCTTCGGTGTGGGTGGTGCGCGAATGACCGAAGGTCTCTTCCCGGCAGAAGCCGAGCCCGCACCGGCAGGGCTACGGAGCCCAGCGTGATGACGATACGAGCAAAACGGAATACTCCCCTTCGCAGCGGTAAGTCTAACTTGCTCAGGCAACCCCGAGATACGCGTCGCTACGCTTATCTCCGTCATCCGCATCGAAAGGACTCCAGTGAGCGAGTTTCGCACCTCATCCGCCAGTGATACGGCCTTACCCGGCCCGGGCCTAGCCTCGCGCACCCTTGCCGGATTCATTTTCGCGAGTCGCTGGCTACAGGCGCCCCTGTACCTGGGACTGATCATCGCTCAGGCCATCTACGTGGTGCTCTTCTTCGTCGAGCTCTGGCACCTCATCGAAACCGCGATCATAAACGGCCACTTCACCGAGACCGAGGTCATGCTGAGCGTGCTCGCGCTCATCGACATCGTGATGATCGCGAACCTGCTCATCATGGTGATCATCGGCGGCTACGAGACGTTCGTCTCAAAGATCCGTGTTGCTGGCCACCATGACGAGCCCGACTGGCTGTCGCACGTCAACGCGAACCTCCTGAAGGTCAAGCTCGCCGTCTCGATTATCTCGATCTCCTCGATTCACCTCCTGAAGACCTTCATCGAGGTGGGTCGTATGGACGGCGGAATCGTTACCGGTGCCGATGGCCGCGTGATCTACTCCGGCGAGGGCGTGATGTGGGAGGTCGCGATCCACCTGGCGTTCATCGTCTCAGCGCTCGCGCTCGCCTGGATCGACAAGATGGGCCACGCGTCGCCGAGGGTGGTCAAGCGCGCCGTCGCTCCAATAACGGATCAGAATCACTCGCCAGCAGCACCTGCGCCGTCGGAAGCCACTGCCACGCAGCCAGCACCCGACGCAGCGGGGCAGCAGTTCGTGACCGTACGACTGCCGCTCGGCGCGAAGCTTCCCGAGGGTGCGGAGATCGTGGATCGCTGACCTACAGGGTAGGCGGTTGACCCGCGCGGCAGTGAAATAGGTGAGGGGCCACCCACTGGGTGGCCCCTCACCTATTTCCAATTCCCAAGCGTGTGATGTGAAGCTCGTGGAGCCGCGGGGAATTGAACCCCGGTCCACTTCGATGATTCCATGCCTTCTACGGGTGTATTTCGTGCAGACGTTCTACTCGGCCCCGCTCTTTGTCACGAACACCTAGTGCGACGGGCCCAGTCACAGTAAAAGTCCCGGTACGCCCTGAAACGCAACGCACCAGCAAGCCCCCTAAATGACGTCAGGAAACCGGGGCGGAGGCACACCCGGCCTGACGGACTCGGTCTCGTGCTTAGGCAGCGAGAGCGAAGTCGGTGCGCTTAACGTTGGCACCTATAGTTTGCGAAGGGCGTTTACGAGATAACTCCGCGTCCTCGACCCGCTTCTCACAGTCTCAAAACGACGTGTCGAAACCGATCGGCCCCCTGAGTGCAAGACCCAAACACCGGAGTGTTTCTGGCCTCGCGAGGCATTCACATCACACACTATGGAATTATCAATTCCGGGCGAGCCCGGCCTTACAGAATATCACGTGCGAGACGCACTGCCAAGACCGCGTCGAGCAGTCCATCTGCAGTCTCGCGTTTGGTGCCATTGATTCGACGCACCACTTCGCCAGTTCGGTCCAGAATATGGAGGGCATTGCCTGCCGACTCGAACCCCTCACTCCACCCCACCGCATTGACCGCGAGCAGATCCACGCCCTTTCGTGCGAGCTTGCGCCGCCCACGCTCCAGCAACTCATCCTCACCCTCGACAGTCTCTGCGGCGAAACCCACGATCGTCTGGCCCGGGGCCCGGGAGACGACCAAACCCCGCAGGATGTCTGGGTTTTCAACCAGCTGGAGTGTGGGAGGCGTGCCGCCCGTGTCCTCCTTGCGAAGTTTCCCTTCCGACACCTCGGCCACCCGATAGTCGGCCACTGCGGCTGCCATGATGATCACGTCTGCGCCGGCAGCCTCCTTGCGCGCAGCGGCCTCGAGCTCTGCGGCCGTGCCGACCGGAACGACGCGCGTAGTGGATCGATCCCCCACCTCGCCAAGCACGGAAGCGTCAACGTTTGCGGAGAGGAGCACCACCTGCGCGCCCCGAGCCGCGGCGGCGGCGGCGATCGCCACGCCCTGCCGGCCACTTGAGCGATTGCCGAGGTAGCGCACCGGGTCGATCGGCTCGCGGGTGCCCCCGGCACTGACGAGCACCGTGAGGCCCGCGAGATCGGAGGTGGGCTGATCCACTATGATCTGCGACTCGGAGGCGTGTGGATGCCGACCCGCCAAGAGAGACTGTGCCGCCGCAAAGATCTGCGTCGGCTCGCTCATGCGACCCGGGCCGCTGTCGTCGCCCGTGAGTCGGCCGCTGTCTGGGCCGACAAACGCGATGCCCCTGCCGCGGAGCGTCTCGACGTTGTGCTGGGTTGCGGCGTGCTGCCACATCTCGGTGTGCATCGCCGGCGCGACGAGCACGGGGGCCGTGGTGGCGAGCAGGGTGGTGCCAAGGAGGTCGTCGGCAAGACCAGCCGCCATGCGAGCGAGCGTGTTCGCGGTTGCGGGGGCCACGACCACCAGGTCGGCCCGCTGTCCGAGTGCGACGTGGCGCACCTCGGGAACATCGTCGTGCACCGACGACGTCACCGGGTGGCGGCTGATCGCCTCCCAGGTCGGAAGCCCGACAAAGCGCAGGGCGTCGGCCGTCGGCACCACGTGTACCTCGTGACCGGCCTCAACGAACAACCGAGCGAGCAATACGGCCTTGTATGCGGCGATGCCGCCGGTCACCCCGAGCACAATATTCACGACACCATCTTCGCACCCTGCGCCGCGAAGCGGAGCGACCCGCAAACGTAACCCCGGAGTCACGCATTGGATACACGCTGAAACCTGCACGACACACGGGTGCGGTGCAATGAGGTCATGGCGAATCCAGTGACAGTTTCGGTCAGGCGAGAGCTCTCCCCCACCTCCCTGGGAGACGGGGTGGCGTGGATCGACCAGGGCCTCAGCCTCGCGCGAAGGCATCACGGCTGCCTGGGGGTCGGCGTCATGCGAGATGCCGAGAACGAAAACGTGCTGCACATGACCTATCGCTTCAGCGACGAAGAGTCGCTCACTGACTGGGAGCACTCCCGTGAGCGACAGAAGTGGCTGCGGAGCGGCGATCCACTCGTGCTTGACGCAACGGTTCAAAGCCGAACTGGCATCGAGGGGTGGTTTGACGGGCCCGAGCTGCGCCACTCGGTCGATGTGCAGACCGGAGCCGTGCGCACGATTGGGGTGCGCTCCGCGCCGTTGCGATGGAAACAGGCCGTGGCCATTTGGCTGGGCATGTTTCCTCTGAACCTGCTGGTCTCCCTCGCCGTCTCACAGTTGGGGTGGTGGGACGATCTCGCGATTCCTCTGCGGTCCGTTCTCACTGTCACCCTGCTGGTGCCGATCATGACGTTTTTCATGATGCCGCTCGTGACCCGCGTGCTCCGCCCGTGGCTCAGACGAAATCCCGGAACGATCAAGAGCGAGCGAGCGCTCCTGGAAGCATTGAACTCTCGCACGCCGCTCGGCTAACTCTTCCGGGAACCTATCGCTTCGCGAATGCCGTAATGCGGGCCTCGGCTTCTGGGCCGAGAGACAACCTCCCGATCGTCATCGCCTCATCGTCAAGCTGCGCGGCAAATGCGCGGTCGGGAGCGGCGCGAAGCAACCGCTTCGCCTGCCCGAACGCGTCTGCCGCGCCTTGAACCCAGTGGCTGGCGATCTCCTCCGCACGTGCGCTCACCGCGTCGTCTGGGACCACCTCTGCGACGAGGCCCCAGTCGAGCGCCTGCTGGGCAGACAGGAGTCGCTCCTGCAGGGTGAGCTGGAGCGCACGGCGCTCACCCACCGCGCGCCCGAGCAGCGCCGATACCGACAGATCGGGAGACAGCCCCACGTTGGCGTACAGGCTGCCGATCTTTGAGCTCATGCCAGTGACTGCATAGTCGCTCGCAAGCAGAATGCCCAGCCCACCACCAGCGGTGGTGCCCTGAGCCGCCGCGACGACCGGAACCGACGACTCAACCAGCGCACGGATCCCATCGTTAATGCGTCGAGCGAGGGCCGTCATTTGCTCGCCACGATCCGCCATCTCCGCCATGGCTTTGACATCTCCACCCGCGCAGAAAGCGCGACCCTCTGCCCGCACCAGAATCGCACGGACGTCTTCTCGGGCCACCGCCTCGCGGGTTGCCCGGGCCCACCCCTCGGCCATGTCGGCGTGAAATGCGTTCAGCCGGTCCGGGCGGCTCAGGGTGATCCGGGCGAGGCCATGGTCGATTTCGAGCAGCACTGCATCAGTCATGCCGCGATCATAACCACTCGCGCTCTCACCGCACCCGCTCATTGCTGATGCGCACGTTCAGGCAGCCCCCACGCGATGGGATTGGTGCCCTGCCGCACAAGGGACTCATTCACGCAGCTGAACGGTCGCGACCTGAAGAAGCCCCGCGCGGCCGACAGCGGTGAGGGGTGCGCGCTCTCGATTCGCGCGGTGTCGCCAAGCAGCGGGCTGATCCGCCGCGCATCGTTTCCCCACAACACCGCGACCAGCGGGGCGTGACGGGCGACCAGGGCACGGATCGCACAGTCTGTGACCGCCTCCCATCCCTTCCCGCGGTGCGATCCCGCGGCACCCGCGCTCACGGTGAGCACGCGATTCAGCAGCATCACGCCCTGCTCTGCCCACGGGGTGAGGTCTCCGTGCGGTGCGGGTTCGATACCCAGGTCGTCGCGAAGCTCGCGATAGATGTTGGCGAGGCTGCGAGGCAGGGGACGCACGTCGGGAGCGGTCGCAAACGACAACCCGATCGGGTGCCCCGGCGTGGGGTACGGGTCTTGCCCCACAATGAGCACACGCACTTGGGCGAGAGGTTGCCGAAACGCGGCCATGATCCGCTCAGGTGCAGGCAAAACCTGATGTCCCGCCGCCTGTTCTTGACGAACAAACACGTCGAGGTCATCAAGTTCCTTCGCGACGGGGGCAAGAGCCGCAGCCCAGTCTTCGGCGATACCCCCCCTCGGCAACCAGGTCAGACAGTTTCACCGTCACTGGGTGGATCGCGGGACGAGTTCTCCGCGGTGCGTGTGAAAGACACTGGACTGCGCGACAGGGCGCAGCACGATCAGGTCTTGATTGACGTGCGGAGGCTGCTCGAATGCGCCCACCAGAACACGTGCGACTTCCTCGGCCGAGAGTGGGATGACATCGGCGTACGTTCGGGCTACTGCCTCGGCATCCCCGCGCACCCGGTTCAGGGTGAATTCCTCCGTGTGCACGAGGCCGGGGGCGAGCTCCATGACACGAATGGGCTCGCCCGCGAGTTCCAGCCGCAACACTTCGGTGACCGCGTGAGCGGCAAACTTGGCGGCGTTGTAGCCGCCACCTCCTGGGTAGGCATCATGCCCGGCCGTAGAGGTGACGTTCAGGATCGAGGCCCAACCGTGTGAGCGCGCCGCGTCGCGGAGCACCGGAAGGAGTGCCGCGGTGACCGTGCGCAGCCCGATCACGTTCACCTCGAACATCTTTCGCCAGTCTTCGTTGGATGACCGCTCGATCGAGTCCACCCCGAGTGCTCCCCCGGCGTTGTTCACGAGTGCGTCCGCGCCCCCGGTCGCAGCGACCTCGGCGGCCATGCGATCCACTTGCGCCTCATCGGTCACATCGCACACGATGACATGCGCCCCGGTCTCCGAGGCAAGATCAGCCAGCCGATCGGCTCGGCGGGCCACAGCGACGGTCTGCCACCCATGCTCCGAGAAGCGACGCACAGCCGCCGCACCGATACCCGAACTCGCCCCGGTGACCACCACTCGCTTGACTTGATTGCCCATTCGCATCCCCGCCCAAAGATCTCGATCCGCTGTCTCTTTCGTGCAGCGTACCGCGCACCTCACTCACCGAGGAGTCGCAATTCCACGATCTTTCGAAGGCTCCTGGTGGAAATGCGACTCCTCGATGAACTCTCCACCCTTCGTGCCGGGCAAATTGCCTGGCTACCGCAGCTGCCGCAGCACCCAGGAGCTGCACAGCATCGCGGGCGAAGCACCTACGGGAAGCACTCAGGAGGTTTATGACAGGAGCAGTTCTCTCGCATCGCGCCGAAGCCTCACTTCAAGCCCCATGTGAGTCGCGATCCTTGCGGCAGTCCGAGATGGGTACCGAACCACATCTTCAAAGCGCAATCGAATGACTCTATACCCCGCGGCACGGGCACGCTCCAGCCTCTCGTCGTCTTTCAGGTACTGAACCCTGTTCAGACGGTGCTGCTCACCGTCATACTCGATGATCAGCTTTCTATCCTCATCGACGAGATCGAATCTGCCGATGAATCCGGCCTGGTCAAAGACCTCTTGTTGCAGCACGAAGAAAGTGTCGAGCCCATATGCGGCGAGGAGTAGCCGCGTCAACGTCTCCATCCGTGATTCAGCTCCGACACGGGCGAGTTCCAGGGCTCGGCGCAGCTGCCGCACGCCACGCGCTGAGGAACGCTCGATCACGGCAGCAATCTCCTCCACACGAAGAGTGGGCTCACGATATGGTCCTGCGAGGACAAGGTGATCCATCGCGACAATCAGTTCCTTGAGTTCAAGCAAGGATGCACTCTGCTGGAGCGCGAGCAGCGGCGGCACGACGGGGAGACCACCCGAGGCGAAGTGCGGGATGAATCCAGCCGTGTGCCGGTGGCCAATGATGCCTCGGGTCCGGTTACGAGTGTGCGGGGCTGCCACACACACGTGAAGGGATTCGCCGCCGCGAACTGGACAGCCAAGCAGTGTGAGCGCGGTGACGTGGCTGAAGCACTCGCCAGTGCGCAATCGAGGGGCAAATGCACGCGGCAGGGAATCAGCTTCAGTGCCCTCACGGGCTCGAACGCCATGGAACACCCTGACCAGGCCCGAGCGATCAAGCTGCCGTCGGGTCACTCCGCGAGTGAGCGCGTCGGCAACGGTGAAAGTGGAACCGAGTTCGGGAGGGAGAATGCGCTGAGTCGGAGTCATTCCGCCAGCCTGCTTGGTGCGAAACCTCGCCAGCTGGGCTTCCCGTCAACTGTGGATAATTTGACCGCAGATACGCCTCACCCTCATGTGTGAGCAGCAATATCGAGGCCACGCCAATGATGCGCCTCGGGGGGACTTGTCTATAAGTCCCTACCCTCCAATTTCCCACTTTCGTCTTCTGACATACCTCTCTCGCGAATGCATGTCGAGGGGCATATCCGAGGAGTCGCATTTCCACTATGAACTTGCATCTCGTGGTGGAAATGCGACTCCTCGGCGTGCCGCATGCGCTATGCGAGCGCCTTTGCTTTCAACGCGGCGTACTCCTCAGGGGTGATGGCGTCCGCGTCGAGGAGACGTTTTGCCTCAGCAATCTCAGCTGCGGCACCACCGCTGACCTGGCGGATGTACTCCTCCTGCGCATGCTGGATCTGCTGAGCCTGCGCCTGTGCACGCTCACCCATGCCGCTTCCCCGGGCAATGAGGTAGATGATCGCAGTGAGGAAGGGCAGGAAGATGAGGAAGATGAACCAAATCGCCTTCGCGAACCCGCCGAGCTTCCGGTCACGGAACAGGTCGGTGATGATCGAGAACAACGCCATGAGGTAGGCGATGAAAATGAAGAATGTGATGAACCACCAGATGGTGTCCCAAATTGTTGTCCAGAACGACATAGTCGCATTCCCCTCAGGGTAAGTGCCGGCCGCGCGGCAAAATTGTTGCGGCATTCGCAGTTTATTCTTTTCGCGATCCCCTCAGCGGATCGCGCACGAGTTTTTCGGGCGATTTCTTGGGTGAATTCTTGGGTGAATTCTTGGGTGAATCTCGGGGTCATTCTTCACCGCGACAATAGCGGTGTGTGACACTCCGTGTCGCACCACCTTGCCACGTGTGCAGATGATTCCTACTCTTGCCTGAGGCCATCATTTCCCGGCACCGTCTTCCATCCTTCACCCACTCTTCTTCTAGGGAGCTTCCATGACTGAGCAGAACTGGCACTTCGAGACCAAGCAGGTGCACTCAGGTGCGCAGCCCGACCCGACGACCAACGCTCGCGCGGTGCCGATCTATCAGACCACTTCCTACGTGTTTAACAGCACCGAGCACGCCAAGAACCTCTTTGCGCTGACCGAATTTGGCAACATCTACACCCGCATCATGAACCCGACGCAGGCCGTGGTCGAGGAGCGCCTCGCCGCGCTAGAAGGGGGCACGGGAGCACTCCTGCTCGCCAGCGGGCAGGCCGCTTCGACCTTCGCGGTATTGAACATTGCCGAGTCGGGTGACCACATCGTGTCATCAAGCTCGATCTACGGTGGCACGTACAACCTCTTTAAGTACACCCTCGCGAAGCTCGGCATCGAGGTCACCTTCGTCGAGAACCAGGATGATGCCGCGGAGTGGCAGCGCGCCGTGCGCCCGAACACGAAGCTGTTCTTCGCAGAGACCGTCGGAAATCCTCGTGTGAACATTCTCGACATCCGCACGGTCGCAGACGTGGCCCACGAAAACCACGTGCCATTGATCGTCGACAACACCATCGCTACCCCGTACCTCATTCGCCCCTTCGAGTACGGTGCCGACATCATCATCCACTCGGTGACAAAGTTCCTCGGCGGCCACGGCACGACTCTCGGTGGCGCCATCATCGATGGCGGCAAGTTCGAATGGTCGAAGAACGTTGAGAAGTTCCCAGGTCTCACCGAGCCCGATCCCTCCTACCACGGCGCGAGCTACACCGCCGCGGTGGGCGATGCTGCCGCCTACATCATCAAGGCTCGCGTGCAGCTGCTCCGCGACCTGGGCTCAGCGATCGCCCCGCACAGCGCCTGGCTGCTGCTGCAGGGCATTGAAACGCTCTCGCTGCGCATTGAGCGCCACGTGCAGAACGCACAGGAAATCGCCGAGTGGCTTGAGAACCACGATGATGTCGCCAACGTGTTCTACGCCGGTCTCCCTTCAAGCCCGTGGTACGCCGCAGCCAACGAATACGCTCGAAAGGGCGTGGGCGCAGTGCTCTCGTTCGAGCTGAAGGGCGGCGTTGACGCGGGCAAGGCTCTCGTCGAGAGTGTTGAGCTGTTCAGTCACCTCGCCAATATCGGCGACGTGCGGAGCCTCATCATTCACCCCGCATCCACGACGCATTCGCAGCTCACCCCTGAGCAGCAGCTCACCGCGGGCGTGACCCCAGGCCTCGTCCGCCTCTCAGTGGGCATCGAGAACGTCGAAGATCTGAAGGCGGATCTTGAGCAGGGCTTCGCCGCTGCTCGCGCGGTAGTTGCAGAGGCCCGCGCCGGCGCGTAAGTAACTCAGAGTCGGCGGATCCCTTCGGGTACCCGCTGGCATGCCTCGGGCGGGCGCCTCCCCAGTGGAGTCGCCCGCTTTGGCGTCTGTGGCGACGCTGGCGACGAAACCCCGACAGAATAGGGAGCTATGGACTGGCAGACACCCGAGGATTCGTTTCCGACGGATTTCATCACTGACGCTCAGCTGCGTGCGCTGTACGGCAGACCGCCGATCAGCGGCGGTTGGCGCGATGGCGACCCCGTGGGCGAGCGCCAGTTCGTGTCTATTGGCGCATTCCAGACCGAAGCCGGGCAAGAGCTCCCCCACGTGCGCATGGCCTACGAATCTTTCGGAGAGCTGAACGCCGCCCGTGACAACGCCGTGCTGGTGTTTCACGCCCTCACCGGAGACAGTCATCTGGTGGGCCAGGCTGGCCCTGGGCATTCGACCGACGGCTGGTGGTCTGAGATTGTCGGCCCGGGGAAGGCACTCGATACCAGCAAGTACTTCGTGATCGCTCCCAATGTGCTCGGCGGCTGCCAGGGTTCGACCGGGCCCGCGAGCCTTGACCCCATCGGTCATGAGTGGGGCAGCCGCTTTCCGTACCTCACGATTCGCGATCAGGTGCACGCCACAGCTGCATTCACCGACACACTCGGAATTGAACGTTTCCACTCGGTCGTCGGCGGTTCGATGGGTGGCATGCACGCACTGGAATGGGCGCTCATCTATCCCGATCGCCTGGAACGACTCGCGGTGATCGCAGCCCCGCCAGTCACGACAGCCGACCAGATCGGGTTGAACCTGGTACAGCTAGAAGCGATCCGCTCAGATCCCGCGTATCGCGGGGGGAACTACTATGACGCGCCGGATGGTGTCGGCCCGCACCACGGCCTCGCCACAGCGCGTCGCCTCGCGTTGCTGAATTATCGCAGCCACACCGAGCTTGACGAACGGTTCGGTCGGGCCTGGCAATCCGCAGTCAGCCCGCTGGGGGGTGGCGGTCGCTTCGCCGTAGAATCGTACCTGGATTTCCATGGCAACAAGTTCACCCGACGATTCGATGCGAACAGCTACCTCACGCTAGTACAGGCGATGAACTCGCACGATGTCGGTCGTGGCCGTGGAGGTGTGGTCGACGCGCTCAGCCAGCTCACCATGCCGACCCTGGTGCTCGGCATCCCAAGCGATCGACTCTTCACAATCGCAGGTCAGGATCAGATCGCGCGGCACGCCCCCGGCAGCCTCGATGGTGACACCGCGACACGACTCGACTCGCCCTTTGGTCACGACGCCTTCCTCATCGAGCACGAGCTGGTGAGTGCGCAGCTCCGGCGGCTCCTAGCACTTTGATCCGGCCTGAGCCCAGTTATTGGAAGCGTTGCCTCCGGGTCGCGTCATGCACCTCGCCCACGAGCTCCTCAATCACGTCCTCAAGAAACATGATGCCGAGCAGTGTGCCCTCGGAGTCGATCACGCGTGCCAGGTGCACCCCCTTGGCCTGCATGCGGGCGAGTACATCCTCGAGGTCGAGTTCGGCGTGCACGGTGAGCATATCGCGGATCCGCTTCGGGGGGATCGGTTCGGCGATCCGCTCTTCACCGAGCCTCAGCAGGTCTTTTATGTGCACGTACCCAATGAACTCGCCCCCTGCGTCCTCGATCGGATAGCGGGAAAAGCCGTGCCGTGTGACCGCGGCTTCGACATCTTCGGGGGTTGACCCCCAGGGCAAGACCACCAGTCGGTCGGCAGGAACCACCTGATCTATCGCACGCTTTGTGGTGAATTCAAACGCAGCGATCAGCGCGCCGGTTCGATCCTCAAGCACTCCCTCGCGCGTTGAGTGGCTCACAATGTTCGCGACTTCTTCGAGCGTATAGGTGCTGTTCGTCTCCGATTTCGGCTCGACGCCAAACAGGCGCAGCACGCCGTTGGCGATCGCGTTGAGTGCCGAGATCACGATGCCAAAGAGCTTCGAGACGGCAACGAGCGGCGGTGCAAGCAGGAGCACCGCTTGATCGGGCATGGAAAACGCCGCGTTCTTCGGCACCATCTCGCCAAACACCACGTGCAGGTAGGTCACGAGGAGCAGGGCGATCACGAAGGCGGTGATGCTCACGGCCTGCGCAGAGAGCCCGGTCCACGCAAGTGGGCCCTCAAGCAGATGGTGGATCGCGGGCTCAGACACATTCAGAATGAGCAGCGAACACACAGTGATTCCGAGCTGACTCGTCGCAAGCATGAGCGTGGCGTGTTCCATCGCCCACAGCGCCGTTTTCGCACGTTTGGAGCCGGCCTCAGCCTTCGGCTCAATCTGCGACCGCCGCGCCGAGATGACCGCGAATTCCGCTCCCACGAAGAATGCGTTCGCGATGAGCAGCACCACTAACCAAAAAATCCCCAGCCAGTCACTCATTGCGTGCCTCCCTCGAGCGGGCGCGGCTCAGCCTGCGCCTCGACAGCTCTCGAGGGTTCTTCGGCGTCAGGGGGAACCGGCGCACCCAGATATCGCAGACGAGAGATACGCCGACCTTCCATTCGATCGACGCGGAGCCTCGCCCCATCGTCGAGGTTGACCTCGTCTCCGGCCACCGGGATGCGCCCCAGCGTCATCAACACGAATCCTGCCGCGGTGTCGTAGTCGTCGCCATCTGGAATTTCGATCCCGGTTTGCTCGCGCACCTCGTCTGGTCGCAGATCAGCAGGAAACGTCATCTCAGCGGCAGTACCGACCACACCGGCACGGGCACGATCGTGCTCGTCCGCCACCTCACCGACAATCTCCTCGACGAGATCTTCAAGGGTCACGATGCCCGCGGTTCCGCCATACTCATCAACAACAATGGCCATCTGAAACCCGCGGGTGCGGAGTTCCTCGAGGAGCTGGTCGAGCCGCATCGTCTCGGGTACACGGACCGCCTCCTCTACGAGCGCGGCCACCGGCACCTCCGCCCGCTTGGCGCGCGGAACCGCGACCGCCTGTTTCACGTGCACCACGCCAACGACATCGTCCCGATCTTCGTCAATCACGGGAAACCTTGAGAATCCCGTGCGCCCGGACAGCTCCAGCACGGCTTGCGCGGGGTCGAGTCGGTGCAGGCTCTCCACGCGTGTTCGCGGCGTCATGACATCGACTGCCGCACGTTCGGCGAAGCGAAGGGTGCGGCCCAGCAGGGTCGCGGTGTCGGCCTCGAGGAAGCCAGCACTTGCTGAGTGTCGCACCAAAGACGAAAGTTCTTCCGCGGTGCGGGCTCCCGACAGTTCTTCTTTGGGCTCAATGCCGATGGAGCGCAGGAGGCCATTTGCACTGCCATTGAGGAGAAGAATTGCCGGCTTGAACACCGTGGTAAAGACGGCCTGAGCCGGCATGACGACTTTCGCGGTCTGCAACGGTCTCGCGAGTGCAAAATTCTTCGGTACGAGTTCGCCCACCACCATCGACAGGAGCGTCGCGATGAGAATAGCGATAGGCGCACTAATCGTGCGTCGCAGGTCCTCCGGCACACCGAGTGCGCCGAGCGGACTCGAGAGAAACGCGCTCAGTGCGGGTTCCAGGGTATAGCCGGCGAGCAACGTAGTAAGGGTGATGCCCAACTGTGCGCTCGACAGATGCGTGGACGTGATCTTCAAGCCCTTGATGATTCGATCGAGGCCGAGTTCACCCGCGTCGCGCCGTCGCTCAATTTCTTGCCGGTCCAGCCCCACCAAGGCAAACTCCGCAGCCACGAAGATTCCTGTGCCAAAGGTGAGCACCAGCCCGATGCCGAGCAGCCACCACTCGTTCATTCCTGCCTCCGTGCAAGATGCCGCGCGTCAGCGCGGCAGGTACTCGGAGGGTCCGACGGTCTTCGAGAGGGTACGTCCATAATTGTTTGTACTCTAGCAGCGACGGCCCTGAGTATCTCGAAGGAACGCACGCGACTCAACCAAAAGAAGTAGGCTAGACCCCGAGCGTGCAGTGTGGCTGCGAGTGCTCTAGCGGGTACTCCCGCGCGTCATCACTATGAGAGGACATCGCTTTGGCTGAGCGGACCCACGTCTCTGGCAACGGAGGCTCCGCAGAAGAGTTTGGTGCGAATGCTTGGTTGGTCGATGAGCTGTTCAAACAGTACTCAATCGACAAGAACCTGGTCGATCGCTCCTGGTGGCCGGTGCTTGAAAAGTACGCGGGAACCACAACCTCAGAGAACGTGCCTGCAAGCGCCCCGGTTCAGGCCCCTGCGCACGCGGCACCGCTTCCTGACTCCGGTGAGCAGCCCGATATCGCAGCTCCGGTGACGGGCACTACGGCGACCGTGCAACCCTCTCGAACAACGAATGTGGCCCCACGCTCCGCGCCGATTCCAGCCGACGCACCGCGAAAGGCGCCGATTACCGAGGCGATCGCGACGCAGACCGAAGAAGACACGATCACGCCCCTCAAGGGCATGGCGCGAACGCTCTCTAAGAACATGGATCAGAGCCTCCTCGTTCCGACTGCGACGAGCGTGCGCACGGTACCCGCGAAGCTCCTGATCGACAACCGAATTGTCATCAACAACCATCTGCGTCGTAGCCGCGGCGGCAAGGTGTCCTTCACCCATCTCATTGCCTGGGCGCTGATCCAGACGCTGAAGACATTCCCCAGCCAAAACGTGTCATACCAAGAGGTAGACGGCAAGCCTTCCATCGTGGTGCCGGCGCACATCGGACTCGGGATCGCGATCGACGTGCCGAAGCCGGATGGTACCCGCGCACTTCTCGTCCCCTCGATTAAGCGCGCTGAAACGCTCGATTTCAACGAGTTCCTGGCAGCCTACGAAGATCTCGTCAAGCGCACCCGCGATGGCAAACTTGCAGCGGCGGATTTCCAGGGGACGACGATTTCGCTCACCAATCCTGGTGGAATTGGCACGGTTCACTCGATTCCTCGACTGATGCAGGGGCAGGGCTCCATCATCGGTGCAGGCGCACTTGAATACCCGGCCCAGTTCCAGGGTGCCGCGGAAGAGACCCTCACAAATCTCGGCATCTCAAAGACCATCACTCTCACCAGCACCTACGATCACCGAGTGATACAGGGCGCTGGCAGCGGCGAGTTCTTGAAGAAGGTGCATGAGCGCCTCATTGGCGGACACAGCTTCTACGAAGAAATTTTCGCCGCCCTGCGAATCCCTTACAAGCCGGTGCAGTGGGCCAGCGACATTCACGTCGATGTGTCGGGTCAGGTCGACAAATCTGCTCGCGTGCAAGAGCTGATCAACTCCTTCCGGGTTCGCGGTCATCTCATGGCAGACATCGATCCACTTGAGTATGTCCAGCGCACGCACCCCGATCTCGAGATCGAGAATCACGGCCTGACATTCTGGGATCTTGATCGCGAATTCGTCACCGGCGGCATTGGCGGCAAGCGGACCATGCGACTGCGCGACATCCTCGGTGTGCTTCGCGACTCCTACTGCCGCAAGATCGGCATCGAGTATATGCACATTCAAGATCCCGAGCAGCGGGCATGGTTCCGTGAGCAGATTGAGGTTCCATACGCGAAGCCTGGCCATGACGAGCAGATGCGTATCCTCGAGAAGCTCAACGAGGCCGAAGCATTCGAGACCTTCCTGCAGACGAAATACGTCGGCCAGAAGCGATTCAGCCTCGAGGGTGGCGAATCGGTCATCCCGCTGCTGGATGCAATGCTGATCGATGCCGCAGAAGATGGCGTCGACAGCGTCGACATGGGTATGGCCCACCGCGGTCGACTCAACGTTCTCAGCAACATCGCCGGAAAGACCTACGGTCAGATTTTCCGTGAGTTCGAGGGCACGCAATCCGCCAAGGGCGGCTCTGGTGACGTGAAGTATCACCTCGGAACTTCGGGAGTCTTCACCGCACCCAACGGCACCCAGGTGCCCGTTCATCTGGCAGCAAACCCCTCGCACCTCGAGACGGTCAACGGCGTGCTCGAAGGCATCGTGCGCGCAAAGCAAGACCTCAAGCCCATCGGCTCGTTCACGACGCTGCCGATCCTCATCCACGGCGACGCAGCGATGGCTGGCCAGGGCGTGGTCTACGAGACGCTGCAGATGTCGCAGCTGCGCGGCTACCGCACGGGCGGCACGATCCACATCGTCATCAACAACCAGGTCGGGTTCACGACCTTGCCGCAGGATTCTCGCACGGCAATCTACTCAACTGATGTAGGCAAGGTCGTGCAGGCACCGATCTTCCATGTCAATGGCGACGACCCTGAATCCGTCGTTCGGGTAGGCAAGATCGCCTACGAGTACCGGCAGCGGTTCCATCGCGACGTCATCATCGACCTGGTGTGCTACCGGCGCCGCGGACACAATGAGGGCGATGATCCCTCGATGACGCAGCCACTGATGTACGACCTCATCGAGGCGAAGCGGTCGACGAGAAAGCTCTACACCGAGGGCTTGGTCGGTCGCGGCGACATCACCGAGGAAGAGTACGACAAGGCGAAGCAGGATTTCCAGAGCCGCCTGGAGCAGGCCTTCATGGAGACGCACGCCGCGCAGACTGGCGCCATTCCGATCATTGATCAGAGCGGCATCGGTGGGCCGGCTACCTCTGAGATCCCCGTCATCCAGAGCCTTGAGACGGCAGTGGATCGCAGCGTGATTGAGCGCATCGGTGAGGCGCACGCTCATCCGCCCGAGGGCTTTACTGTGCACCAGAAGTTGCAGCAGCTGCTGAACAAGCGCGCCGAGATGAGCAAACAGGGTGGGATCGACTGGGGATACGGCGAACTACTCGCACTCGGGTCCCTGCTCATGGAAGGCACCTCGGTGCGCTTCGCGGGTCAGGACGCGAGGCGCGGCACCTTCGCGCAGCGTCACGCCGTCTTCCACGACCGCGCCAACGGTCAAGAATGGCTCCCGCTGCTCAACCTCTCGGAAGATCAGGGCCGATTCTGGATCTACGACTCATTCCTCTCTGAGTACGCCGCGCTCGCATACGAGTATGGCTATTCTTTGCAGCGCGAGGACGCACTCGTGCTCTGGGAAGCGCAGTTCGGCGATTTCGCCAACGGTGCCCAGAGCGTCATTGACGAGTACATTGGTGCCGCAGAGCAGAAGTGGGGCCAGCAATCCTCGGTGGTCATGCTGCTCCCCCACGGCTACGAGGGCCAGGGGCCAGATCACTCGTCGGCGCGCATCGAGCGGTATCTGCAGTTGTGCGCAGAAGACAACATGATCGTGGCGCGCCCGTCCACCCCTGCAAACTACTTTCATCTGCTTCGCCGGCAGGCCTACGCCCGTCCTCGGAAGCCGCTGATCGTGTTCACGCCAAAGTCAATGCTGCGTCTGCGTGGCGCGACATCGAGCGTCGAGGACTTCACCACGGGCGGGTTCCAGACCGTGATTGACGATGCGCAGGCGGCGGACTCGGGCGTCAAGCGGGTGCTGCTCACCTCGGGCAAGGTGTACTACGATCTCCGCGCGGCGCTCGAAAAGAACCCGGACCCGCGCATCGCGATTGTTCGGATCGAGCAGTACTACCCGATTCCGGTCGCGGAACTGGTCCGCACGCTTGGGCAGGAACGCTACGCAGGAGCGGAAGTGGTGTGGGTGCAGGACGAACCCGAGAACCAGGGCGCCTGGCCCTTCTTCTCTCTCGCGCTCTCCAAGCAGCTGGCAAGCGACAGGATCGGCGTGGTGTCCAGACCAGCCTCGGCAGCCCCGTCAACGGGGTCGGCAAAGGTGCACGCGGTGGAGCAGGAAAGTCTGCTACAGCGCGCTCTGCACCTCGGGTCGGAGTAGCAGGAAGGCCCGACCATCTCCGTCCAGCAGCCGCTGCTGAGCAGCGCCGACCTCCACGCAGAAGGCGAGCAGCCCGGGCATCAGGTCCGGGGAATTGCTGAACGCATTTCGTCGGCGATCTCGCTCGGCATGCTGCGGGTGGGCGAACGGCTACCACCCGAGGCTGAGCTGGCGAGCCAGTTCGGGATCGCGGTTGCGACCCTGCGCAAGGCTTTAGCTCAGTTGCGCGCTCAGGGTGTGGTCGAAACCCGGCGCGGGCGCAACGGCGGCACGTTCGTGGTGCAGGCGCTCTTTCCCTCCTCCGACACCCTGATTTCTGCGCTTCACCGCATCAGCGTGGTGCAGCTGCGCGACTTCGCTGACGAGCATGGGGCTATCTCTGGAATGGTAGCCAGGCTCGCTGCCGAGCGCATCCCGCCCGGAAAACACACTCGTCTCGCTGAACTCGCGTTTCGCGCTCGAGAGTCACGAGGCGCGCAGGAACTCTCGCTCACCGACAATCGCTTTCACGTCGAGATCGCGGTACTGAGTCAATCTCAACGTCTCTTAACCGCCGAGCAGCGGCTGCAAACTGAGATTGGGCCACTCCTGTGGTGCACAGAGACATCGCACGCCTCGTCACAAGAGGCCTTCAACGAGCACCTCGCGTTGATCATGGCAATCGAACAGCAGAAGCCATCCGAGGCGCAACGACTTGCCGAGGAACACGCCATGCGTAACGTGCGCAGCATCATCGACGCGAAGCTCGAGTTACCCCATCACACGTCTCCCCGAGAGCGCGCGCCCGAAGCTGGAGGCGTCCAATGAATGCGAATCCGGTACCGGGACTTACACAGCAGACGCTTGAGACCGTCGTCGAGACCCTCGCTCGCTGGTTCGACGACCGGTTTGTCAGCCTGCAGGGCCTTGCCACTCGTCTCACTGAACTGTTGCGATTCGATGAGAGCGGGCTGCTGGATCTTTCCGAGACGAGTCGTCGCAAGCTCAAAGGGATCGCGGCGCATCACCTGGCTGACAACCTTGTTGTTGACGGGTGCGGCCTCATCTTTGCGCACTCTGCGCTCGGCACGCCCAATGGCCACCTCGAGTGGTGGGTACGGGAAGATGAGACCCGATTCGCGCGGTATTCTTTTGGGGTCGTGCCCGGAGCCGACCGATACTACGACTATGAGCAGCATGAGTGGTTCATTCGAGCGTATAGCGAGGGCATTCCTGCACTCGTCGGGCCGTACATCGACTACCTGGGTGTCGAGGCGTACGTCTTGACACTCACCGTTCCGGCAGATGTGCAGGGCAAACGCGTGGGCGCGGTCGGCAATGACATACAGGCCGAGGACCTTGAGGCGGAACTCCTGCCCACCCTGCTCAGTTGCGCCGACGAGTTGGTACTCGTTGGTCGCCATGACAATGTGCTTCTCAGCAACACGTCGCTGTTCCTGCCGGGCGAGCACGTCACCGACGTCTCGCTCAAGTTTCGACGAATTCAGCTCATGCCCGGGTCACGAGACGTGCAACTCCTCGTCCCGCTGGGCGAGAGCCGCTGAACTCGACACAGTATTCGAGTACAGCGGCTCACGCGTTCGAGAATTCGGCGTCTTAGCGACTGGTTTCCCGAATGATCTCCACGAAACGGTCGGCCACCTGAGACCAGGCCTCCCGGAGGTCGGGCTCGGCCGCCCGAACCGAACGTACGACCGCGTCGGGCTCGAGCCCGATTTCGTCCAAATCACCCTCTCCATCGTCCGCCCAATCCTGGGCGGTGTCGCCGAGAGCCTCAGGATGAAACTGCACACCCCAGGCCCGATCTCCGATGCGAAACGCCTGGTTCGGGCACGCTCCGTTTGATGCCAGCACGCTCGCGTTCTCGGGGAGCTGGTCGGCCTCCAGCCAGTGCCACTGCACCGCGGGCAGGGTCGCCCCCGCAAAACCAGCAAACAGTGGATCCTGGGCTGCACTGTCGTGAAACTGCACGCCGTGCACCCCAACCTCGGGGCCACCCGGCATGCTGCGCACGTGACCACCGGTCGCGGTGGCGAGCAGCTGTGCGCCGAGGCAGATCCCGAGGGTGGGGACACCCTGTACCACGCCTTCTGCAAGCAGCTTCCGAGTCGCCGGGAGCCAGGGCGCCACTCCGTCTTCTGTGGGCCCCATGGATCCACCGAGCACGATCAATCCCTCGAAGCCCTCCAGTGAGTCGGGAACCGACTCCCCCGCGTCCGGCCCGACCGTGACGATCTCGACTTTACTGTCGCGCAGCCGTTCTCCGACGAGTCCGAGCCCTGCATCACTCTGATGCTCAACGACGAGAACCCGCGGCCCGCTCACGCAGCAACCTCCAGCGCAGCGCGCTCGCGCGCGCGATCCACTAACCACTGGAAGATGGCGTGCTGGCGCTCATCGACGTCGGCGTTATCTTCCGGGTGCCACTGCACCGCAAGCAGGTCTGCGGTCGGGTGTTCGAGTGCTTCAACCACGCCGTCTGGCGCGGTGCCCACAACTCGGAGACCCTCACCAACGCGATCGACCGCCTGGTGATGGTACGACGACACGGGAAGGTGAATACCTCCGACAGCTTCGGCGAGTGCAGAACCGGCCTCAATCGACACATCGTGAATGCTGTTGCGATGGATGCTGTCGGATTCAACGTCTTGCACCATGGTGCCGCCGTGTTCGACGTTCAGCAGTTGGAAGCCCCGACAGATCGCGAGCACGGGCAGGCCGATCTCGATCGCCGCAGCGATCATGTCGGCCTCAAACTGATCCTGAGCCGCAAAATCCGCGGTCGAGGTGGTCTCGATAGGCTCTTGACCGTATCGCCGCGGATCGATGTCCGAGCCACCTGGCACAAGCAACCCGTCGAGTCCGCGCAGCCGCTCGGCAGCGGGCAGTGAGCTCTCCGCAAACAGCGTGAGGGGCTCACCGCCCGCGCGAATCACCGAGCGCAGCACCGCCGAAGCCACCGCGCTGCCGTCAAAGCGCAGACCGTGAATCTGGTTCGACCACATGCCGGTCACCCCAATGCGCGGTGCGGTCATGCTTAGAACTCCCCCTGCAGTGGGAACGGAAGCAGTGGCATCCACTTCTTCCACACCTGCTCGAGTGAGCCATCGGCGAGCACCGCCTCGAGCGCCGCGTTGATTTCGAGCCGCAGCGCGTCGTTGCCTGGTGCGACACCGATTCCCCAGCGGTTGCGGGTCTCAACGTTGAAGGCGACCACAAAATCGGGGTCCTCCTCCGCGAGCGGAATCATCACCACGTCGTCGTCAACAAATCCGTCGACCGCGCCAGAGCGGGTCGCCTCGATCATGTCGCTGAAGACGTCATCGCTCGCACCGAAACTCACCAGTTCCACTCCGGGGAATGTCTCGGCCAGCTTCATGTTCGTCGAGTTCGCGATGGCCCCGATCTTGTAGCCAGCGAGCTGCTCGGGTGTGCGAGCCGGGTCATCAGCGCGCACGATGAGGGTCTCGTTGAAGACCGCATACGGGTGCGTGAAATCGACCTGTGCCGCGCGTTCCGCGGTCATGCCCTGACCACACCACACGGCATCGGCATCGCCGCGGCGCACCGCAGGGATCATGTCTTCCCAGGGCACCATGATCCACTCGATCTTCGCACCGATACGGTCGAAGACCAGCTTCGCCGCCTCGGGTTCGTACCCGTCGCGGGTGACCCCGTCGGGGCTCTTCGCGAAGAGTGGCAGGGCCTCTGAATCGATGCAGGCCAAACGAATGGTGCGGGTCACGGAATTGCCTCCCAGTACTGATCGAACTCCCACTGCGAGATCTGGCCGCAGTAGCGCGCCCATTCGTCTCGCTTGAGCTTGAGGTAGATGTCGGTGAGTTCCTTGGGCATCGCGCCCATGAGGTACTCATCGGCCTCGAATGACTCGATGGCCATGCCGAGTGTATTCGGCACCACGAGGTCGCTGATTACCGAACTCGGCGCGTCGGGATCACCCGGATCAAGCTGCGCTTCCAAGCCGTGCTCGATCGCGGCGAGCAGGTACAGGTGCGACAGGTAGGGGTTGACGCTCGCGTCGGGCAGGCGGTACTCCATGCGACCGTTCGCGGAGATGCGGATCGCAACGCCACGGGTGTCGAGGCCCCAGTCCGCTCCTGAGGGCGCGAACTGACCGGCGTCCCAGAAGCGCTTGTACGAGTTCACGGTCGAACCCATGATGAGCATCGAGCCGGGGGTGTGCAAGAGCATGCCGCCGATCGCGTGACGCGCAGTCTCGGTGACGTGCAATTCAACCCGACCGTCTTCAATGACGTTCTCATCGCCGCGCCACAGGCTGAGGTTGTGGTGGCAACCGTTGCCCATCTTGCCGTTGGAGGGCTTCGGCATGAAGCTGGTCTGCAGCCCCAGCTCGCGGGCAACCTGCTTGCAGACCTGACGGTAGACCGTCATGCGTTGCGCGGTGTGCTCGGCGCGGTCATACTCCCAGTTCAGCTCAAGCTGGCCATCATCCTCGTAGTCACCCTGGATCATGTTGAAACCCAGCGCCTTGGAGTAGCTGTAGACCTTCTTGTAGACGGGGCGCATGCGCTCCAGGTTCTCCACCTGGTAGGCCGGGCTCTGGTCATCCTTGGTGTTGACCTCCATACCGGGGCCTGCCCACGACATTTCGGGCTCGAGGCCGCTACGCAGTTCCAACCCGGTGCGCTCGGTGAATCCGGCGTGTGCTGCGCGGAAGAGTGCACGTGTGTCGAGCGGAATCAGGCGGCCGCCGCCGGCGCCCAAGTGCGGCGGATCGTAGGCGGTGCAGAAGATCCGGCCCACCTCGTTGTCCCAGGGCAGCACTTGAAACGTCTCGGGCTCGGGAAGGCCCCAGAACTCGTGCGCATCGACGCCGCCGCCGATGAGCTCGCCCTCGCGGCTGGTCTGCAGGTCAGTGAGCGCGGTGCGGTGGAAGGCGATGCCCTTCTTCAGCATGCGATCGTAGTGCTCGGCGGGCACCACCTTGGCGACCGTGCGGCCGCCCACGGTTGGCAGCATGTAGTAGATGTACTTGACGCCGGATTCCTCGATCGCCTTGCGCAGTGACTCGACTACCTCGGGGCGAAGGTTGGCCTCCTGGTGGCGCGAGAAGGCGGTATCGTCTTCCAGCAGCTCACGCAGGGCCGCGCCGAAGCGCCCTCCTGTGCTCAGATCGGTCATGATTTCCTCTCGTTGACGGCTGTGTCGTTCGTGAATTGACAGTGGATCGGCGTGAACTAGCGCACGCTGAAGGTGATGGGCAGTCGCACCGGCCCGTGGTTGCCTGAGTCGGGCAACCACTCGTCACCGCCGGGGCACGTGATGTCGCCGAAGGCCTGTGCAAGCAGCGGCAGTGCCACGCTCATGTCGGCACGGGCAATGTAGTGACCGAGGCAATGGTGTACCCCGCCACCGAAGGTGTGGTGCGGCTTGCGATCCTCAGACTGAATATCGATGTCCGGGTCGGGGTACGCCTCGGGGTCGGTGCCACTCGACATCGTGAATAGGTGCACCGTGGTTCCCTTTTCGATCGCGAGACCCTGAAACTCGAAGTCTTCGTTCGCCTCGCGCGTCACCCATCGGGTCGTCGGGTTCACGCGCAGCGCCTCCTCAAGCGCGGGCTTCGCAAGCTCCTCGGGGTTCTGTGCCAACAGATCCCACTGATCGGGGTTACGCATAAAGGTCTGCAGAATGAGTCCGATCTGGTTTCGCGTGGTGTCCATGCCGCCGAACAGCATCAGCACGAGAGCGTTACGCAACTCCGCGTCGGTGAGCTTGTCGCCGGCCTCAGAGAACTGCACGAGGCGCGAGACCACGTCCTGGCCAGGTTCCGCCTTGCGCTCGGCGATGAGCTTGTCGACGAAGTCATACAGTTCCGTCACCGCAACGTCGATCCGCTCGATGTCTTCTTTGATGGAGACGCTCAGTGCATAGCCCACCGTGTTGGCACGATCGGCGATGAATGGCCAGTGATCGTGCGAGAGCCCCATCATGGTGCACAGCGCGCGGGTGGCGAACGGCTCGGAGAAATCGGCAACAAACTCGACCTGCTCGCCTCGTGCGTGCTTCGCTTTCATGCCCGCGATGAGATCGTTTGCGATCTCGGCGAACTCCGGCTCAAGCTTGCGCGCGGCCGTCGGCGAAAAGGCGGGGTTCAGAAGCCGCCTGATGCGGTGATGCTCTTCACCTTCGAGCACGAGAAGGTTCTTCGACCACCACTCGTAAAACACGCCGGAGTGCACACCATTGTGCTCGGGCCACTTGGCGCTGCCCTGGTTAAGACTCGGGTGCTTGAGTAGCTCGGTGACCTCTTTGTAACGCAGGATGCCGTACCCGTAGTTGGTTCTTGCGTACCAATTGCGTTCGCGCGCATCGCGAACTTCTTCGGAGCTCATTGCAAAACTAGGTGAGGCAATATCGAGGTAGGGAACCTCGACCGGCGCGGTCTCTGCGGACATCCGTACTCCTTTGTCGAATCCTACGCGCGCTCACGGATGCGAGTGGCGCTTGGGAAATAAGCTATACATGAATGATTTATTTCACAAGTCGACAAGCTGTGAATTTTTGACAATGAAACATTAGGGAAATAAAACATTCACGAGGTGAAGTTTTATGCGTAGAATATGCTGAATAGGCACCTCGTTCCCGGAGGCTACCCATCACGCAAAGGAGCTGGCATGACCGACCCAACTCGGCCACAGATTGCCATTGTGGGGAGCGGCCCGTCGGGCTGCTACCTTGCCCAGGCGTTGCTGCGTGCGCAGCCCGACTGCCAGATCACCATCATCGATCGCTTGGCCTCTCCGTTCGGGTTGATCCGCTATGGCGTCGCCGCAGACCACCAACACACGAAGGCCATCACGCGACAGTTTGAACGCCTCTTCCAGGCACCGGGTGTGCGGTTCGCGGGAAATCTCGAGGTGGGCACAGACTTCAGTTTGGGTGACTTGCGCGACTGCTTTGACGCGGTGGTGCTGGCAACCGGCCTTGCTGCTGACCGCGAGCTGGCACTGCCCGGCGGCGATCTCACGGGCGTGGTCGGAGCAGGAACCATTACGCGCGTGCTCAATAGCCATCCCGGCGGGGGCGACGAGCTTCCCCAGTTGGGGAGTGATGTCGTGATCATTGGTGCCGGCAACGTTGCCCTCGACATCCTTCGTTTCCTTGTCAAAGACCGGGCCGGGTACTCGGCGAGCGACATCGCCGATGCCAATTTGGAGCGGTATCTCTCGCATCCCGCGGAACGCGTCACTCTGGTAAGCCGTTCGGGAGCCGCGGATTCAAAGGGCGACCCACAGATGCTGAAGGAACTCGCCGCGTTGGAGCGGGCCGTGTATCGCTGCCCCGACGATCTCACGGGGTCAGGATCCGTTCTGGATCGCACCCAGACGGCTCGGCTCGCCGCGATCACCGAAATGGTCTCGGCGGATCGGCCGAATCACCCCGGCCCGGAGGTGAACCTTCGATTCTCACTCGCCCCCGTGCGCATCCTCGGCGACGATCACGTCACCGGCATTGAGCTCACCGACGGGTCGAACCTCGTGACGATCCCCGCAACCAGCGTCATCACCGCAATCGGCTTTACAGCAGCCGGATCGGGCGAATTGGAACCGTTGATCGCCCAGGGAGCGGAGACCGGCAGAATCGAACCGGGGCTCTACCGCACCGGCTGGGCCAAGCGGGGGCCTCAGGGCGCGATCCCTGAGAACCGTGCGTGCGCGAAGTCGGTCAGCGATGAAATCACCGCCGACCTGCAAGCGGGCGAGCTCTCGGTTTCGGAAGATAAACTTGGTTTTGGTGGCCTACCGGTGGCCGCGCAAGCGAAGTCCGTCGATTACTCGCAATGGCTCGTGCTCGATACCCACGAACGAGAGTCAGCGGCTCCCGATCGTGTCAGACGCAAGATCTCAGATCACGACCGCATGGTTGCGGTCGCTCGCGGTGAGGGCTAGCCCCTTGCTGCACACCCGATACCCACGACCGAGAGGACACCAGCTGTGAAGTTCACAGTGCTATACGGCACCGAATCAGGAAATTCAGAATTGATCGCGGAAGATCTGGGCGCAAAACTGCGCGAGACGACCGACGAGGTCGTTGTGGCCGACCTGCAAGATTTCGATCCACAGTCGATCACGCCTGATTCGTTCTATGTCGTGGTGTGCTCCACCCATGGTGAGGGCGACCTCCCGAACACCGCGATCCCCTTCGCCGAGGCGTTCGACGCGGCCCTGCCCGACCTCACCGGCGTGCGTTATGCCATGTTCGGCCTCGGTGACACCTTCTACGAAGAGACCTACAGCCAGGGCAGCGAGCACATTGATCGCCGGTTCACCGCGCAGGGTGCCGTTCGCGTGGGCGACTACGGCCGGCACGATGCGTCCTCGTGGGATCTCCCGAGCGATGTGGCACTCGAGTGGCTTCCGGGTGTGCTCGATGCTGCGGGAGTCCCCGCCTAGTTCTGCCCCACCTTCGACCGGCAGTTTCTCCACAAACCGGCAGTTTGCAGCGCAAACCTCCGGGGCAAGGTCAAACTGCCGGTCGAAGATTGCCTCCGTGTGAGAATCCGTAGCAACGAACTGTCACACGCATGTACGCGGCGTTTGCTCCTGGCTCAATCCCGCTGCTGGCGTGCTCGCTCAACCAAGGCACCGAAGACACGCGCGCGATCGCTCGCGTCGGCATCAGGCTCTTCCGGATGCCACTGAATTCCAAGCACCCAGCTCGCCGTGCGATGCTCGGTCCCTTCAACCACTCCATCGTGAGCGCGAGCCGTAACCCGAAGCTCCGGCCCTACCTCTGCCACTGCCTGATGGTGCCCAGAACGCACCGTCACCTCGGTGCGTTCGTGAATCCTGGCGATCTCGCTACCCGATTCCAGCACGACTTCCTCGTCGAGAAACATGGGAGAACCCGGCCCGCCACGGTGTAGTCCGTAGTTTTCAATGTCGGGGATCAACGTGCCTCCACAGGCAACATTGAGCAACTGAGATCCACGACAGATCGCAAGCGTGGGAAGATCTCGTGCTATTGATTCCCTCAGTAGATCGATGCAATAGTCATCTGCCCTGCGGTCCACCCCATAGGAGTTGGCTGGCGGAACGTCAACTCCATAGAGTGCTCCGTCAACATCGCCACCCCCGAGGAACAGGATGGCATCGGCACCCGCAAACACCTCGTCTGCGGAGTGAAATGTGGCGGCTGAGGAATCAACCAGCCGTGGGCGACCACCGGCCTCCCGCACGGCTTCGAACGCGATCCGCGTGAAGTCAGACATGAGTTGGTGGGACACCTCCCCCATGTTCGGAAAGGTCAGGGAGACAACAACCGGGATGAGTGGCCCGGAAGCTTCCTCGGCACCGTGCACAAACGCGGTGGGATCAACGGCGAGATCTGGCATGGGCTTCCTTTCCTAGACATACGGACGGGCGGCCGTCTCCGAAGAGTCGGCCGCCCGCGCGAACGTGCGTGATTAGACCATGGTCTTGATGGGACCGCTTGCGTCAGCTGCCGGAGCGTTACCGCGAAGGTATGCCTTCGAGACCAGCATGTAGATCCAACCAATGGCGATGACACCAACGGTGGTCATGATCAGCAGGTAGTCCTCGACCCAGGTGCCGCCCGTGGGACGTGGCCAGATGATGTTGATCACTGCAACGGCCCCCCAGATCAGCGCCAGGATGTTCACCGGGTAAGCCCAGGCACCGAGCGTGAACTTACCAGCCGGCTTCCAGCCCTTGATGCGCGCACGCAGTGCGGCGAGCACCACCATGCCGAAGCCGACATAGATTCCCACGGTGCCGAAGCCGACGAGGGCAAACAGTGCCTGCACGAGGAACAGGGACAGAATCACTATCAGGCCCGGAACAATTGCCGCGACGAGCAGTGCGTTGTTCGGCACGTGGCGCTTCTCGTTGAACTTCGCGAGCTTCTCGGAGCCTGGCAGGAATCCGTCTCGAGCCATCGAATAGATCAGACGGCTGGCGGCTGCCTGCAGGCTGGTGATGCACGAGATGAACGCGATGACGATGATCAGCATCACGATCGGGAAGATCGGGCCGAAGTTCGCCATCAGCAACTCGCCGATTGGGTCGGTGACCGTTCCATCGGCAACCGCTTGGAAGTCGGGAACCGCAAGTACGAGCGAGAAAGCAAGGAGGTTCGCCGCGAAGCCACCGATGTAGAGGGTCATGCGCATCGCCTTCGGCACCTGCCGACTCGGATCCTTGATTTCCTCAGCGACGTCGCCGTTTGCCTCGAAGCCGTAGTAGGCGAACATACCGATCAGAGCCGCCGCCGCGAATGCCCCGAGGTAGCCACCAGGCGCATCGTTACCGATGCCCTGATTGTCGAAGAAGATCGACCACTCGTGCTGACGACCGAAGAAGATCAGGTAGACCCCAATCACTACCGCACCGATGAGCTCGGCGATGAGGCCGACCATGGCCGCGACGCTGAGCACCTTCGTGCCGGAGAAGTTCAGGATCGTCGCGATGACCAGGGTGCCCAGCGCGATGAGTACGGTGCCCACCGAATCTAATGTGGCGCCAAAGAGCGAGCCGACGAAGGGCGCGGCGCCGTATGCGACCGCGGCGATCGTGCCGACGAGCGCGACCACGTAGATCCACCCGTTCATCCAGGCGTACTTACGGCCCCACAGACGACGCGACCAGGGATATACCCCGCCAGCAACCGGGTAGTTGGAAACGACCTCGCCAAAAATCAGACCCACGAGGAACTGGCCGACCAGCGCGATCACGAGCGCCCAGGCCATCGGGGGGCCTGCGGTACCCAGCGAGATCGCGAACATCGAGTACACGCCTGCGATCGGCGAGAGGTAGGTAAAGCCGAGCGAGACGTTGCCGAAGAAGCTCATCTCGCGTTTAAAGGTGGTGTCGTAGTCGTACCCGAGTGATGCCAGGTGTGCGGCATCCTCATCGTGGTCGACTGCGGGCGTTGTTTCTGCCATGGTTGCTCCGTACTCCCTCGTACATTCGCCAGAGACACATTCGTCCACCGGATGTGAGCGAATACATACAACCTACATCTAGATGTTTTCTTGATCAAGCCAAGTAATGTCTCGACCGAAGGTCACTTCCGGATTATGCCGCGTATTCATGCACGGATAAATGAATTATTTCAATTTGGTTTCACGGAGTGTCAGTGCGGGCGTGGTTGGCCACCAACCAGACAAACTCCGTGTTCTCGGCACTGTGTTCGGCCGAGTCCCGCGATGCAGTCGCCACATCGCTGGTCGCTGACGAACGTGTCGTGGGCTCATGCCCGCGCAGAGATCACCACCCACCCGATTCCGCAAGAGGTCGAACCATGTTTCGGGCGGTTCTCTCGCTCATGATCTGACGTCACTGTCTCCGGTGTCCGGTCCAACGGGCGGCGCAAGCCGCTCCGCCAGTTCCTTCAAGGTACGCAACTCAGACTCGCTGAGTCGACCGCGCATCGTCTGGGCGATGTCGGCCGCGTGGCCCGACCCGATCTGCCGTTGCAGCGCCCGGCCAGCGTCGCTGAGCTTCAGGATCGCACCACGCCCGTCCCTCGGGTCGGGGCATCGGTCGATCAGCCCCTCATTCACGAGCCGCTCGATCATTCGACTGAGCGACGGTTGCGAGATGAACAGGCGATCGGTGAGGTCGCGCTGGCGCATGCCGTCTCCGCCAGTTCGACCCAGTTGGTAAAGAATGTCGTACTCCCGGGTCGTCCGCCCGTGCCAGACGGGCGCATCCGAGAACTTGCGAAATAGCGTCGATTGTGCGCGAAAAAGTGCCTCCCAAGCCTCGACTGCTGCCGCGGACTGCCCACTCGAATCCGCATTCATCAGGCGGCCCGTGCTTCCAGAGACGGGACCCGCAGCTCCTCTGGCTGCCCCGCCCTGCTCACTGCCAGCCGAGACCTGTGCGTGGGGGTCTCTGGCACATCTGCCGGCCGGTTCTTCGCAAACTCTGCCCGCAGCACGGGTAGCACGAGCTCTCCGAACATGTCGAGCTGTTCCAGCACGGTCTTCAGCGGCAAGCCCGCGTGATCGATGAGGAAGAGTTGGCGCTGGTAGTCGCCCGCCCACTCGCGGAATGACAGCGTACGATCGATAACCTCCTGCGGGCTCCCCACGATGAGCGGGGTTTGCTCCATGAAGTCTTCCATCCGCGGGCCGTGCCCGTAGACGGGGGCGTTGTCGAAGTACGGCCGGAACTGCTTGACCGCGTCCTGCGAATTCTTCGCCATGAAGAATTGTCCGCCGAGGCCAACGATCGCCTGGTGCGCCTTGCCGTGCCCGTAGTGCTCGTAGCGCTCACGGTAGATCGCAATCAGACGCTGGTAGTGCTCCTTGGGCCAGAAGATGTTGTTCGCGAAAAATCCATCTCCGTAGAAGGCCGCCTGGTGCGCAATTTCGGGGCTGCGGATCGACCCGTGCCACACAAACGGCGGCAAGCCATCGAGGGGTCTCGGCGTAGATGTGAATCCGTGCAGCGGGGTGCGGAATTGACCCTCCCAATCGACCACGTCCTCATCCCA
Source organism: Leucobacter fengyongliangi (assembly GCF_050971685.1). Classification (NCBI taxonomy): domain Bacteria; kingdom Bacillati; phylum Actinomycetota; class Actinomycetes; order Micrococcales; family Microbacteriaceae; genus Leucobacter; species Leucobacter fengyongliangi. The sequence goes on from NZ_JBPCEU010000003.1 coordinate 56,802, forward strand.
GAGACGACGCAGCAGGGCGTAGTTTTCGATCGCCAACGGAATCCCCTGGCGGATGTCCTTACCAAACCACGGATAGACGGGGCCGGTGTTCCCGCGCCCCATGACGAGGTCAACTCGGCCATCGGCCAGGTGCTGCAGGGTTGCATAGTCTTCGGCAATCTTCACGGGGTCGTTTGTCGTGATGAGGGTCGTCGCGGTCGAGAGCGTGATCCGCTCGGTCACCGCGGCGATGTAGGCGAGAGAGGTGGTCGGTGATGACGGGAAAAATGGCGGGTTGTGATGCTCTCCGGTCGCAAAGACATCCATGCCGATTTCTTCAACCTTTTTCGCGATTGCGACGTGCGCCTTGATGCGCTCGTGTTCGGTCGGCATGATTCCGGTGGTGGGATCGAGCGTGAGATCGCCGACCGAGAAGACTCCGAATTCCATGATGCTCCCTGAGTGGTTGACCGTGTGCGTCGTGCCGACGCAGTGTGGGTGATGCCTCAACTATATTCGATTGAATCTATTTACGCAAACTTTCAAGTAAATGAGATCGAGGATTCTCAGGATCTGCCCTGTCACATCCCCGTTCGAAGTGGTGGAAGAATGGTCGAGTCGTTCGTGGCCACAAGAAGCCACTTCACTTCCCCCTCCGCAAAGGAATCAGCTCATGGTCGAGTCCACCCTGTCCCCCGAACTCGAGGCAGTCGTCGCCGGGGCCGCTGCGGCAGCGCCCGCGTTCGCCGCCACCGCACCGGAGGCTCGCGCCCGCGCAATTGTCGCCGTCGCCGACGCGCTTGAGGAAGCGAGCCCTCAGCTCGTTGAGATCGCGATGCGGGAGACCGGGCTCACCGAAGCGCGGCTCACCGGTGAGGTGAAGCGCACCGCCGTGCAACTGCGGTTGTTTGCCGAGGCTCTCACCGCGGGCGACTACCTCGATGCACGCATCGACCACGCCGACCCCGCCTTTGTGCTGGGCCCGCGCCCCGACATCCGTCGAGTGCTCTTGCCGCTCGGTCCCGTCATCAATTTCTCGGCCTCGAACTTCCCGTTCGCATTCTCGGTACTCGGCGGTGATTCCGCAGCGATTCTCGCCGCCGGCTGCCCGCTCATCGTGAAGGCGCATTCCGGCCACCCCGAGCTCTCGGATGCAACCGCCGAAGTTGCTCGCGAGGCCCTCGCGAAGTCGGATATGCCCGAGGGAGTCTTTCACCTGATCCACGGCCAGCAGGCTGGCGTTGAGGTACTCAAGGATCCGCGCATCAAGGCTGGTTCATTCACTGGTTCCATCGCCGTGGGTCGCTTGCTCGCCGATATTGCGGCTTCCCGTCCCGCCCCGATCCCGTTCTATGGCGAGCTCGGAAGCGTCAACCCGGTCTTCATTACCGCTGGAGCCATTGATGAGCGCGTCGACGAAATCGCGGCCGGATACCTCACGAGTGTCTCCGGCTCGGCGGGTCAGCTCTGCACGAAGCCCGGCTTCGTGTTCATTCCCGAAGGATCACCGCTCGACGAGGCGATCCGGGCCGCGGGCCGCGAGCTCCCCGAGCACCGGCTGCTCGGCCCTCGCATCGCTCAGTCGTTTGCCGAACGCCGCGACGCGATCCTCGCGTCCCCCGGCGTACGTCCGGTGCTTGCGGGCGGGATCCGCTTTGACGAGGAGCAGCAGGGGTGGGCGACGCCCACCATCGTGGCGGTCTCCCTCGAAGATTTCCGGACGAGCACTCACGCCCTGGTCGAAGAGGCCTTCGGCCCCCTGTCGATCCTGGTCGAGGTACCCGCCGGAACCGATCTGGCCGCACTCATGCCCGAGTTCTACGAGGGCAACCTGACGGGCACGGTGCACCTGAGCAGCGCCGAGGGCGCAGGTGACACCGAGAACGCATCGGAGCTGCAGGCGCTGGTCGCCGCCCTCACTCAGCAGGTGGGTCGGGTGCTCTTCAACGGGTGGTCAACCGGTGTCGCCGTCACCCCCGCACAGCAGCACGGGGGCCCGTGGCCCGCGACCACCAACGACTCCAGCACCTCGGTGGGAACCGCGGCCATCACGCGGTTCTTGCGCCCTGTCGCGTACCAGAACGCCCCGGCCGCCTTCCTCCCAGCGGCGCTGCGCGATGATAATCCACTCGGCGTCTCCCAGGCGATTTCACCCGCGGGTGAATCTCAGGGTTGGGGTGCCCGCTGGCGCTAAAACGGCACCCGTTGTTCACCTGCGAGAAGGTAGTCTGTGGACATGAATCACACGCTCAGGTCACTGCTGACCGCCGCCGCTTTCGCAGCCGCAGCTCTCACCCTCGTCGGCTGCGCCTCAGGCGACACCTCGAAGGCGCAGGGCACCTGGGGTACCGCCAATGTGACCGGGGAGCCGTGGCTCGTTCTTGAAGCAGACGGAAGCTTCAATGGCTCCGACGGCTGCAACGGCATCTTCGGCGCGTACACGATGTCGGGCGACACGGTCACACTCGGTGACATGGGCTCCACCCTGATGTTCTGCGAGGGCGTCGACACCTGGTTGTCTGACGCCGCCACGGCGCGCATCGACGACAACACGATGACGGTGATGAACGCTGATTCGCAAGAGATCGGAACGCTCGAGCGCACCAAGTAGCCGCGCACAGCACAGAGGGGGTGGATCACGTTGTGTGATCCACCCCCTCTGTGCTGTGCGACTAGTGCCAGAGCACTGCGAGTGCCACGTTGACGACGCTGAGGCCAGCAACAGCGCCCAGCACGCCCGCAGAAACGCTCTCCTTCTTGCGGTTGATCAGCACGATGACGACCATCGCGATGAGCACCGCGAGCTTGACCGTGATCTTGAAGTTGTTCACCGGCTCGTCAAGCATGTACTTCATTGCGACGAGCAGCAGGCCCGTGACGAACATGGTGCTGAGGCCGTGGATCACCCCGTTCGTGATGATCGCACGACCACGCTTCACTGCAGGCATCTGAGCCATCACGCTGCCGAACACGGCAGCGAAGCCGACGATGTGTAGAACGACCAGTATTCCCTTAACAATTTCCATGAGGTTAATGCTATCCGGCTTAGTGGAAGAAGTGCCGCTCGCCCGTAAAGTACATGGTCACTCCAGCCGCCACAGCCGCTTCGATCACTTCGGCATCTCGCACCGATCCGCCCGGCTGCACCACCGCGCGCACGCCAGCGTCGAGCAGCACCTGCAGGCCATCCGCGAAGGGGAAGAAAGCATCTGAGGCGGCGACCGCTCCCTTCGCGCGCTCACCCGCACGACTCACCGCGAGGCGGCACGAGTCAACTCGGTTGACCTGGCCCATGCCGACGCCCACCGAGGCACCGTTCGCGGTCAAGATGATGCCGTTTGACTTCACCGCACGACACGCGCGCCACGCGAACTCAAGCTCGGCGAGTGTCTGGGCATCAGCAGCTTCTCCGGCGGCCAGCTGCCACTCGCTCGCCGCGGCAAAGGCGCGGTCTGCGTCTTGCAGCAGGAAGCCACCGGAAACCTGACGTAGCTCAACCGGGTTCGGAGCGAAGTCCGCGGGCAGCACCAGCAGTCGCACGTTTTTCTTCTGGGTCAGGATCGCAAGGGCTTCGGGCTCGAATCCGGGCGCGACCACCACCTCGGTGAAGATTTCGGCGACGGTTTCTGCCATCTTCGCCGTCACGATGCGGTTCGCCGCAATGACTCCCCCGAATGCTGAGACCGGATCGCAGGCGTGAGCGAGATCGTGAGCCGCAGCGATCGGGTCGGAAGTACCCTCGGGCGCGACCGCGATACCGCAGGGATTCGCGTGCTTGATGATCGCGACCGCCGGCCGCTCATGATCGAAGGCTGCGCGCAACGCGGCATCGGCATCGACAAAGTTGTTGTACGACATTTCCTTGCCGTGCAGCTGTGTCGCCTGCGCGATTCCCGCGCCTTCGGTCTCGCTGAAGAGCGCCGCACGCTGATGGCTGTTTTCTCCGTATCGCAGCACCTGCTCGCGCAGGCCAAACATTTCGTAGCCGACGTAGCCATCGCTCTCGGCGAAGATACTGTCGACCGAAGCATCGGCCTCGGCATCGACATCGACGACGACTTCGCCCCAGCCGCCATCTTCTTGATCGAGGAACCAATTCGCGACCGCCGCGTCATACTGCGCGGTGTGCACAAACGCCTCGGTGGCGAGCGAGCGGCGCAGGGCAAGCGTTGTGCCTCCCGCACGGATGGCGGCAATCACCTCGTCATATCGCGCGGGCGAGACAACGATCGCCGCGTTGGGATGATTCTTGGCGGTCGCGCGCACCATCGCGGGGCCCCCGATGTCGACGTTCTCGATCACGTCAGCGGCAGGCTTGCCCGCGGCGACCGTCTGCTCGAAGGGATACAGATTCACCACGACGAGCTCGAACGCCGCGAACCCGAGCTGTTCGAGCTGCGCGCGGTGATCCGCCAGGCGCAGGTCAGCGAGCAGGCCCGCGTGGACGGCCGGATGGAGCGTCTTGACGCGACCGTCAAGCGCCTCGGCGAAGCCAGTCACCTCGGCGACATCGGTGACTGGATACCCAGCCTCGCGAATCGTCAGTGCCGTCGAACCGGTCGACACGATCTCGACCCCCGATTCGGCGAGCGCCGAGGCAAGTTCGAGCAGGCCCGACTTGTCGCTGACAGAAATCAGTGCCCGGCGCACCGGCACGGTGTCGCGGTGCTCGTACAGGCTGGGGTCGTGGCTCTGAACTGCCATGAAAGGGCTCCTTCGTGACGCGGCAGCTGCCGCTTCTCGGGTGATCGACTGTCGGATGGGTGAATCGGGAGTGAATCGGCGTCAGCCGAGCTCGCCGGGAAGCACGAGGATGCCCTCGGCGATCTCGCGCACGGTCTCAACGAGGAGCGGCCGTTCGATCTGTTTGATGCGCTCGTGCAGGTCCGCCTCGGTCTCGCCGGGGAGGATGGCCACTCGAGCCTGTCTGAGCACTGGGCCGGTATCAACGCCCTCGTCAATGACGTGCACCGTGACCCCCGTCTCCGTTTCCCCCGCGGCGAGCGCGTCACGCACGGCGTGAGCGCCGGGAAACAGCGGGAGGAGGGCGGGGTGGGTGTTGATGAGGCGGGGCGAGAACAGCCGTACGAAGCCAGCGGGAAGAACGCGCATGAGACCAGCGCTGACCACGAGGCCCGGATCTGGGCCCGTGCCCACGCCGTGCTCTTGCAGGGCCGCCGCGAGCACCTGGCCCCATTCCTCGCGCGAGCCGTAATCGCTCGGTCGAACAACGAAGGTGGGCACTCCCGCGGCCTGCGCGTAGGCGAGACCGGTCGCCTGCGTGTCGCTACCGACCGCGACGATGCGAGCGGGAAACCCCGGCTCCGCCGCCGCGTCAAGCAGCGCTTTGAGATTACTGCCCCCACCGGAGATGAGGACCGCGATTTTCAGCACCACACCAGTCTACCGGCAGTGAATCACCTCGGCTGCGAGCGCGAGCGGACGCTCGACCGCAAGGTGTGCCTCCTCCTGCGAGGCCCAGGCCTCCCAGTGCGGCCGAAACATATCACCGTCTCGTGAGAGTGCGCGCGCCTGACGAACATCCGTGGGACACTCTAGCCAGATGCTGTGCACGGGCGAACCCGCTGCCCATGCACGAGCTGCGTGCAGGTTTCGCGCGGTCACCGCACCACACCCTTCGACGATGAGCGGGCCGTGCCGGCAGAGCGACATCTGCTCGGCGGATTGCATCGAGTCCCAGTCGAAGCGGCTATAGGTTCCCGTCTGCAGGGCCGTCGCCACGGCTCTCGACCCCGCAGAAAGTCCGTCCCAACCCGGGTAGAGATCATCAAGGTGCAGGATGGTGCCCTGCGACAACGCGCACAGCGATTCTGCGAGCACCGTCTTTCCCGAGCCGGAGCGCCCGTCGAGCAGAATCACGGCCGGAACGAGGGCTCCTCCTTGGGCGAGAACGCGCCGCGCGGTCGACTCAGGCCTCACGAATCAACGAGTTTTCCCGCGCGCATCCGCAGCGTGCGGTCGGCGATTGCGGCGGCTTCCGACTCATCGTGGGTGACGAGAATCGCTGTGGTCGAGGTGGCACGCAGCACGCGCGCAAGGTCTTCCCCCAGCCGATCCCGAAGCCCACGATCAAGCGCCGAGAGCGGCTCGTCGAGCATGAGCAGCCGCGGCCTGGGCGCGAGTGAGCGTGCGAGTGCAACCCGTTGCTGTTCCCCACCCGAGAGCTCCGTCACCGGCCGCTCGCCAGATGACGGGAGCCCGACCAGTTCGAGGAGCTCGGCCACCCGAGCGGCGCGATCCGCACGGGGCACGCGCTGCGCACTGAGGCCGTACGCGACGTTCTTCGCCACCGAGAGATGCGCGAAGAGTTGTGCATCCTGGAACATGAGCCCGAACCCTCGCTGATGCGGCGGCACGCGTGCCAGGTCGTCGCCCGACCACTGCACCGAGCCTCCGCTCAGCGGCTGTAGCCCAGCGATGGCCCGTAGCAGCGTCGATTTGCCGCACCCACTCGGGCCGAGAAGCGCCACGACCTCCCCACGATCCACTGAGAATGTGACACCTGAGACCGCGGCGGGTCCACCAGATTCACCTCGGGACGATGCCATGTGGCGCACCGTTACCTCGCGGACATCAAGCCCCGCTTCGGTCGCCGTTCGTTCTGTCATGCTCACCATTCTCCTGCCACCTCACCACGCCACCGCTCGGCAACCAGCATGACGCCTGCGGTCAAAGCCCCAAGCACCACCGCCGCGGCGAGCGCCATGCCGTAGTTCTCGGCCCCCTGTTGGCCGATGAGCTGAGCAATGACCACCGGGAGCGTCTGGTCACCCGGGCGAACCAGGAAGGCCGTGGCCCCGAACTCGCCGAGCGATGTCGCGAACGCAAACCCGAGGGCGAGGCCCGCGGAGCGCCCAAGCATCGCCAGATCGATGGTCGCCAAAATCCGTAGCGGGGAGGCTCCCAGCGTGGCTGCGGCTTGGCGCAATCGAGGGTCGATGCCGCGCAGCACGGGCAGCAGCGTGCGCACCACGAGTGGCAGAGCGATCAACGCCTGGGCGATTGGGATCAGCACCACCGAGGTGCGGAGATCGAAGCCGATGCCGAGCGGGGCGTGCATCGTGAGGAGCAGACCGAATCCGAGGGTCACGGCCGAGACCCCGAGTGGCAGCATGACAAAACCGTCGAAGGTGCGTGTGGCCCAGCGCAGGTGCGGGCTGCGCGGCTGGCGCGACGCGACGAGCGCCGTGAGCACGCCCAGCACCATCGCGATCGCGGTTGCCGCGGTCGCCGTCTGCAGAGACAGCCACACTGCGTCGAAGACGGTACCGTCCAGCCGCGAGCCTTCCGGTGGCGAGAGCAGGTGTGCATAGTGTTCCAAACTCAGAGAGCCATCTACGCCCCGAAGCGAACGCCATACGAGGGCGAGGATCGGCAACACGTGCAGGCCCAACACTGTCGCCGCAAACACCGCAATCGCGGGCGCGTGGGCGCGCGTGGGACGGATGGCTCCTCGCCTCGTGTAACGAAGCGCCACGGCCCGATCTCGCCCTTTGCGCAGCCTGGCGGAGAGCAACAGCACCGCGGCAACGATCGCAAACTGAACGATCGAGAGCGTCGCCGCCGATCGCAGGTCGAGGAATTGCACGGTCAGGCGATAGATTTCGGTCTCGATGTTGGAGAACTGACGCCCCCCCAAGATGAGCACGACCCCAAACGATGTTGCGCAGAACAGGAACACCAGTGCGGCCGCGGACGCGATCGCTGGGGCGAGGGCCGGCAGGGTGATTGTCAGGAACACTCGCACGGGTGCGGCACCCAGCATGCGCGCCGCCTCCTCGGGCCTGGGATCGAGCTGTGCCCAGAAGCCGCCCACGGTGCGCAATACCACCGTCACGTTGAAGAACGCGAGCGCCAGCACGATTGCGGTGAGCGTCTGATCAAGGCCCAGCCAGGAAAGCGGCGCTCCTGGGCCCAGGAGCGCCGTGAAGGACACGCCGACGACCACGGTGGGCAGCACGAACGGAACGGTAGCCAGCCCGCGCAGCATCGACTGCCCGCGAAACTCTAGCCGGTACAGGACAAAGGCGGCAGGCAGGCCAAGCAGCACCGACAGCGCGGTGCCGAGGAGTGCCTGCGTCAGAGTCTGACCAATGACACGCCAGGTGCGCGGTTCAGCGAACACCGAACCCGGTGCCACAGCACCGGGCGATCCACTGTCGAACAGGCCAGTTGCCACGAGCGCGAGAACCGGCCACACAAAGAAGAGGGCGAGAAAACCCAGGGGTAGCGCCGCGGCGATGGCCCAACCACATCGGCCGGGCCATCTCGCCGCGGCGGCGCGCGGCCCTGCTACCAGCCCGTCGCTTCGCTCCACGCCTTCAACCAGGTTTCTCGCCCGGCCCCAATCTCAGCCGGAGTCAGGTCGTTCGGTGCCTCGGGCATCGGAGCGAACTGCTGCCAGTCGTCGGGCACATACGCTTCGGGATCGACCGGGTATACGTACATGGTGTCGGCGATCGTGTCTTGAAACTCGCGAGACAGCAGGTAGTCGACCACTGCGCGGGCACCCTCCGGGTTCTCGGCGCCAGCCAGAACACCCGCATACTCGACCTGCGACGAGCAGGTATCGAGCAACGCTCGGGTTGTTGTGGCTGCGCCGTCTTCGGTGACCGTCCAGGCGGGCGAGGAACTGTACGAGAGCACAATCGGGAAGGTGCCTTCGCCGCCGCCCTGCGTGAACTGGCCGTTGTAGGCCTCAGTCCACCCCTGTTCGATGCGCACACCGTTGTCGGCAAGGCTCGCCCAATACTCCGCGAACCCGTCTTTACCGAAAGCCGCGACCGTGCCGACAAGGAAGGATGCGCCTGTTGACGAGGAGGTCGGGTCGAGCAGCACCGTCAGCCCCGCATAGGCGGGATCGGTCAGGTCGTCATAGCCCTCGGGCTCGGTGAGACCCCGCTCGGCGAACCACGCAGGATCGATGTTGACGCAGGTCGCACCCAAGGTCACGGGGCTGAGCGAGCCGACGCCGTCTACCGCAAATTCCGCCGCCCGCGCGGGCAATGCCTCCGAGAGGTAGGGCTCTACAACGTTGTGGTCAACCAGTCTGGAGGCAAATACGTTGTCGACACCAAAGAACGCGTCGGCGATCGGTGCACCCTGCGTCAGCACCAGCTTGTTGGTCAGCTCGCCGCCGTCACCGGCGGTGATGACCTCGACCTCGTATCCCGTGGCCACGCTGGCAGCCGCTGCGAAAGCGTCTCCTGGAAAAGACTCGTGTGTCACCAGCGTGACGGTGCGCGATGCATCAGTGGATCCGGTGTCGGTCGCTCCTCCAGCGCACCCCGCGAGTGTCAGGCCGAGAGTCGCTGCAACCGTGAGGTGCGCGACCCGGCGCCCTGCCGCGCGGGTGCCGGTGCCGGTGCTCGACGATCGCCCCGATACCCCCAGCACGCGACTCGTGCGCGTCAATTGTTCATTGTGGGCAGGCGTAATCATATGATTCCTTTCCTCCGCTGGTATTACCCAGATCAGGTGTAACGGTGAGAACTCGCGCAGTTCACTCTCAGCCCGTCGACGATCGGGCTCCCGTGGATGAAGTGCCAGTCTATCCCTTCGGCAACCAGCGGCGCCAACGCGAGGTTCGGGCGCTCGGGGTGGCCGAGTCGATGCGCTGCGCCCCGTTTTCCCATGCGTATTCCCGCATGAGAGACTCCTCGTCGCTCTCGTCCGAAGGCGGGATCGGCACAGCCGAAATTTCGGTGGCAGGAGCCGGCGTCAGCGCAGAGGTCGGCGCTTGCGACACGGCCGGTTCTTCGACGGGCGTAACCACCAGCGGGGTGAGGGGCAGCGTGTCAGCCGCCTCGGTGGGCTTCTCACGCTCGCCCAGGCGAAGCCGCGGAACCCTCTCGAGTAATCGGGCATGGTCGATCCGTCTGGCAAGCACCCCACACAAGATCCCGGCCCCCAGTTCAGCCGCAGCAAGACCTCCGACAAGCCACGGCGCTGGGCCCACTTCGGAGAGGCGGCCCGGCCCAATCGCCCCGGAAGCGAGCGCAGAGAACCCCACCACCGCAAGCCCGGTGAACGCCGCAGCGAACACGGGTACCAGGATTGCAGAGAGCAGTGGCACACGGCGAAACTCGCGACTGCCCCCGGCGAGCGCTCCCACCAACACGCCAGCGAGCACGACGAGTGCCGGAGCTAGCGCTCCCGCGTTCCCCCAGGCCTGCGGAATCGCTCCCAGAAGCGGCAGAGACGGCAACGGCCCAAGGAGGGTATCGAAGGGAGTCACCGACGTGCCCGTTCCGATCGCGAACCCAGCACCGGTACACCACGCGACCGCCCAAGCCCACGCCACCGGAAGCACAGCAAGTTGCGCCAAGAAGACGAGCAGGTTAGCCAAAAGATCCAGTTGGAGCCCCTGGCTGAGGGTCACGATCTCGACGTATCCCACCACGATCGCGCCCGCGAGGCCGAGCGCGCCGAGGCCCAACAGAGCCGCAAAGCTGGCGGCTGCCTGCCGCACCACTTCCCGCGCGCGTGTCGGGAGGACTGCCGCACCGAGTGGGCTCAGCGGCTGGAGTCGACGCTGCAGTTGACGCACAGCGGATCGCCACCAGTCATGCCCACTCGCCGCTGTGCGGGCAACAAAACCGCACGTCGACCACGCCCCAAACCAGAGTGCGGGTACCAGTATTGCCACCCACACAGGTGCTGCGACCACTGGTGTCGCGATCAACGCCACGACGCCTGCCGCCGCCGCGAAGCCCGCCGCACCGCCCAGTGGTGCGGCCACCCCACTGCCGCCTCGATTGCCTAAGCGCCACCCGGATCGGAACGCCAACAGTGCCGTGAGGAACGACAGCGTCAAGGGCGCGAGCGAGATGACGAAGCTCAGCGCCTGCGGTTCGAGCCCGAGGGCCAGTGCGGAGTCGGGCGTGAGTGAAAACGTCAGGGGCACGAGGTGTGCGAGCAGCCACACCCCGCCGATGCCCGCAACCGCCTGGCTCGGGTCACCCGCCAGGTCAAGTGCGAGCCACCAGACCAGCACGCCGGGTATGCCGACCGCAACAAACACCGCGAGTGCGATGGCAGCGGCTTCGATCGCGGCGATCACCGCCGTCAGTGTGGCTTTCATTCTCTCCAGGCTACCGATCGATCCCGACAACCGTCAGCTCACACGCAAGGGAGGCGGGCACCGCTGGTGCCCGCCTCCCTGATCCACTCGCGACAACTACAGCGCGGCGTAGACCTCGCGCAACAGCCGCGCGGTCTCGCTCGGAGTCTTGCCGACCTTGACGCCAGCAGCCTCAAGCGCTTCCTTCTTGGCCTGCGCCGTTCCCGCAGAGCCCGAAACGATCGCACCGGCGTGGCCCATCGTCTTGCCCTCTGGGGCGGTGAAGCCCGCAACGTAGCCGACAACCGGCTTCGTCACGTTGGCCTTGATGAACTCGGCTGCACGTTCCTCAGCGTCGCCGCCGATCTCACCGATCATCACGATCGCAAGCGTCTCGGGGTCAGCTTCGAATGCCGCCAACGCGTCAATGTGCGTGGTGCCAATGATGGGGTCGCCCCCGATCCCGATCGCGGTGGAGAAGCCCAGGTCACGCAGCTCGAACATCATCTGGTACGTCAGTGTGCCCGACTTCGACACCAGACCGATCGGGCCCTTGCCCGCAATGGTTGCCGGCGTGATGCCCGCAAGCGACTCACCCGGGGTGATGATGCCGGGGCAGTTTGGCCCGATGATTCGGGTCTGGTTGCCGGTGGCCTTCGCGTGAGCCCACAACTCCGCAGAATCTCTGACCGGCACGCCCTCGGTGATGATCACGAGAAGCCCGATTCCGGCGTCGATAGCCTCGATCGCGGCATCCTTCGTGAAGGCTGGCGGCACGAACGCAATCGAGGTGTCGGCACCGGTCGCGGCCATCGCCTCTGCGACAGTTGCGAACACCGGAAGCTCAAGCGCGTTGCCTGATGCATCGACGTGCGAGACGGTGGTGCCCGCCTTGCGAGCATTCACACCACCCACAATCTGGGTACCGGCTGCGAGCATACGTGCGGTGTGCTTCGTGCCCTCCGCGCCGGTGATGCCCTGCACGATGACCTTGGAATCCTTGTTCAGGAAGATCGACATATCTCTACTCTCTCGTCAGTCTCGTGGGTGATCAGGCGTTGGCCAGCTCGGCAGCCTTGTCGGCGCCCTCGTCCATCGTGGCGGCCAGTGTCACCAGTGGGTGTGCGGCTTCTGCAAGGATCCGTCGACCCTCCTCGACATTGTTGCCGTCGAGACGCACGACCAGCGGCTTGTTCGCCGCGTCTCCGAGTTTCGCGAGCGCACCGACGATCCCGTTTGCTACCGCGTCGCACGCGGTGATGCCGCCGAAAACGTTCACAAAGACCGACTTCACCTGAGGATCACCCAGAATCACGTCAAGGCCCGCAGCCATGACCTCGGCTGAGGCACCGCCCCCAATGTCGAGGAAGTTGGCGGGCTTCACGCCGCCGTGGTTTTCGCCCGCGTAGGCGACCACATCAAGCGTCGACATGACAAGCCCGGCACCGTTTCCGATGACCCCGACCTCTCCGTCGAGCTTCACGTAGTTCAGATCCTGCGCCTTGGCCTTGGCCTCGAGCGGATCTTCAGCTGCCTTATCGGTCAGCTCCTCATGACCTGGCTGACGGAATGCCGCGTTTTCATCGAGCGAAATCTTGCCGTCGAGTGCCACAATCTCACCGGCGCCGGTGAGCACGAGAGGGTTCACCTCGACAAGCGTCGCGTCTTCCTTCGTGTACACCTCGTAGAGCTTCTGGAAGACCGGGACGACCTTGCCGACGAGCTCTTCGGGAAAGTTCGCCGCACGAGCGATCTCTTCGGCCTTCACGGCATCGATCCCAACGATCGGATCCACCTCGATGCGCGCCAGCGCCTCCGGCTTCTCCACTGCAAGTTGCTCGATTTCCATGCCGCCTTCAACCGAACACAGCGACAGGTACGAGCGGTTCGCGCGGTCGAGCAAGACGGAGAAGTAGAACTCCTGCGCGATGTCAGCGCCAGCTGCAACCATCACGCGCTTCACAACGTGACCCTTGATGTCCAGACCGAGAATCGACTCAGCCGCGGCAAACGCCTCGTCGGGAGTCTTCGCGACCTTGACGCCGCCAGCCTTGCCGCGGCCACCGGTCTTCACCTGGGCTTTGACCACAACGACGCCGCCGATCTTCTCGGCCGCCGCACGCACCTCCTCCGGAGTGTCTGCGATGATGCCGGCAAGCACCGGCACCCCGTGTTTCTCGAACAGATCGCGTGCCTGGTACTCGTACAGATCCACGTGCATTCCTTAGAGTGTTGGGAGTGATTTGGCGTGGCTGAAAAGTCTCGATGTCGAGATAGTTCGACCAGTTCAACAGCCTACCACCCGCGATGCGGCAGCTGAACTTGCCTAGTGATGGCCCGGCTCGCGCTGATCCTTCGCGTCGTACATTCGGCTGTCTGCCCGTGACATGAGATCATCCAACGTGTCTTCCTTGCGCAGTTGGGTGAGCCCCCAGGTCCAGGGGTAGGGGGCATCGAGTGCAATCTCTTGCAGCCGAGCATGCGCCGTTTCCCGATCCGCGTGGATCAGGAGTAAGAATTCGTCCCCGCCAGTCCTTGCCACCAGATCATTTTTGCCCAGGCCCGTCACCCAGACGTTCGCCGTGGCGCGCAGCGCACGATCCCCCGCAGCGTGTCCACCCTCGTCGTTGACCGCCTTAAAGTCGTCGAAGTCAACCACCGCAACCGTGAGCGGAGCGCCGGATCGATGCGCCTCTGCGATCATCCGTTTCGCGCGTCGGGCCAGACCCCGACGGTTCAGCACCCCAGTCAGCGGATCGAAACTCGCGCGAGCTAGGGCTCGCCGGCGCAAGTAGGATCCGGCCTCCAGACAGAAGACCGAGACAATCACCGCGTAGGCAAAGGCTACTGCCGAGGAATAACCACTCGAGGCAGGCTCGGGGCGCCAGAGCAGTGCCCCGAGAATCACGAGCACGTTGAAGAGCAACGCGCTCCTGGCCAACGCTGGCCGGTAAAACCACCCCAAGTACAGCGCAATCATGGTGAGCTCAATCAGCGCACTGAGCTCGGTGTGCGCGTGGGTAGTCTGGAAAACGAAAGAGCCAGACCACAGCGCGAGCGCGCTGGTCACGGCGATCCCTGCCCAGCCAGGATAGCGCCGACCTGCCCAAAGTGGGATCACACTGAGGAGCGCAAAACCGATGAGGCAGCACAGCACGACCAGTCGATCAAGATGGGCGTGACCGACCACAACCTCGATCAGAAGCGTGAGCGCCAAGGCCGCTGTGAGGACGGCGCTGACCGCAGAGAAGTCCGACTGCCGACGCGCCAGTCGCACGCCTAAATCGCGCACGCGCTGCGCCAGGACGACAATCCGGCCGGCATCTCCGCTGCGGTTCACGCTCTCGCTCGCTTCACCGTGTAGAGCTTCTGATCCGCTCGGTCAAACATCGACTCAATGGTGTCGCCCTCCCGAGCCTGGCTCACTCCCCACGACCACGCGTGCGGAGATCGCTCCCGCAGACGAGTCATCGTTTGCTGGGCAGCAGTGGCATCCGTGCGGTCCAACAGGATCGCAAACTCGTCGCCGCCGGTGCGACCAATGAGATCTCGAGACCGCAGACCCATTTTCCAGAGCTGCACCGTGTCGATGAGAGCCTGGTCACCCGCCGCATGCCCGCCACGGTCGTTCAACTGCTTGAAGTAGTCAAAGTCAATCACCACGAGAGTGAGTGGGCTGTTGAACCGCAATGATCGCGCGATCTCCTCTTGGAGCTGCTTCATGAAACCTGAGCGGTTTAGGGCTCCGGTGAGTGCATCGGTGGTGACCTCGTGCTCTGACCGGCGCCAAAGCGCTTGGCCGACCTCGAAGCAGAAAACCGTGGCTATGATCGCCTGAATCGCCACGGCAACCCCGAGGTTACCGGCGAAATGGAATTCCGGGTTGTAAAGCATCATCAGTGCGATAAGCGCCAGACTTGCCAACAGGAGCGCCCGGTTAAGTGGGCGCCTCACAAACCACGCGAGGTAGAGCGCCAGAATGGGCAGTTCTTGCATGCTCGACACCGCCGACTGTTCATCACCGAGGGGACTGATGAAGTACACGCTTGCGAGAGCAAGCACTGCGACGCAGCACAGCCCGAGCGAATGCGGAAAGTTTTTCCCTAGAATCACCGCGAAAGTGCCAAGAGCCAAGGCAACGAACATGAGTATCGAGAGCACCACGGGATCCAGGTCTTCGCGATGGAGCAGAAAATCGAAGACGAGCGTAGACGCAAGCAGAATGCCGGCGGCAATGAGAAACAAGGAATGCGAATCCTGCCGGGCTCGAAAAGCGGAGCTGGGGCCTCGCTCACCTCGCCCCAACTCATCACGGGATTCTGCGGCACTATTCAGCACGTCTCTGCTTACACCGTTCTTGTCTTCAGCCACCTCAGACGCCTTGCGTATGCCTCCGAGCCGCACATCGCAGGTGCATGCAGTCGAAATGACCAGCCCCAGATCACAATTATGCGCAGCCTAACACGCACGAACGACACTCTGGGAAACACTTTGCCATGCACTTCGGTGAAATTACCTGAGGAAAGTCATCGTTTTTCAATGGGGGAAAGCTTGATCAACAGCTTTCTTTCGCCAACAGACTCAAACACCGCGTGAGCGACTTGTTTCGACCCCTCACCGGTCACTGCGGTCACACGACCATCCCCGTATTCCTCATGGCGGATCAGGTCTCCTGCTACCAGGTGCAGATCGCCGTTGTCGCGCGCGCCAGGGCCGATCAGATTGGGGAAGCCCGCTCCGGAGCGCTGCGACTCCTTCGCCAGACGCTTACGTTCGCGCCACTTATCAAGCGCCGACTGCATGTTTCCACTGGCTGGTTCCGAGACAGTCGCGGAGCCAGCTAGGCCCCTGGAGGATGCGGATCCGCCACCAAACGAGACCGACGAATCGCTTCCTCGCCCGCCGACTTGCCGCGGGTTTCGGCCACCCGAGGCTGAATATCGCGGGGCATTGAGTGCCCGGGATTCGGTGCCCCCGCGCCCCGTCACCTCGCCTGGCGACTGCCGCCATTGAATGAGCCCCTCAGGAATCTCTTGCAGGAAACGCGAGGGCATCGCCACCGAGATGTCGCCGTAGGTGGCGCGGGTGCTTGCCAGCGTGACGTACAGCAACCTGCGCGCCCGCGTAATGCCGACATACATCAGGCGCCGCTCTTCACTGATACCACCGACCTCATCGACCGACATCTGGTGAGGCAGCAGGCCTTCCTCGACCCCGGTGATGAACACCGCCGGGTACTCGAGCCCCTTGGCGGTGTGCAGCGTCATGAGCGACACCGTTCCGCTCGCATCGTCAAGGTCGTCAGCCGCAGCCACGAGACTCACCTGTGTGAGAAATTCGAGCAGCCCCGCGCCCGGATTCTTGACGTCAAATTCACGGGCAACCGCAACGAGTTCTTCCAGGTTCTCCGCTCGCGCCTCGTCTTGCGGATCGCGCTTTTCCCGGAGTCGCTCAATCATCTGCGTTTCATCAAGCAGCAGCTTCAGCACGTCAGCCACCGGCGCCGGTTGCTTGGGTGAGGCCGTGTCGTCCGTGCCGCCTCCCCCGGCCGCCATGCGCGCGGCCCGAAGCAAGAGATCGCCGAGGGCGAGGATCGACCCGCGCACCTTCGGCCCGAACCCGAGATCGTCGGCACGCAACATCGCGTCATGAAACGAGATGCCCTCAGCCTCCTGGAAGTTGGCGAGTTGCGCCTCTGCCATCGGACCAATTCCTCGTTTGGGGGTCGCGATGAGTCGCGACCACGAAATCGGGTCGTATGGGTTTGCGAGACTCGTGAGATACGCCATGGCATCTTTGATTTCGGCGCGATCGTAGAACTTCGTGCCGCCGAGCACACGGTACGGGACGGCGGATCGAATGAGGAGCTCTTCCAACGCACGCGTCTGGGAATTGGTGCGGTAGAACACGGCAATGTCACCGTACGCCATGCCGGATCGGTGGAGGTCTTCGATCTCCTCCGCCACAAATCGCGCCTCGTCGTGCTGCGAATAGCCGGTGAACCCGATGATCTTCTCGCCATCCCCCTCCGCGGTCCAGAGGTTCTTCTCCTGACGGTCGAAGTTATTGCCGATCACCGCGTTTGCGGCGCTCAAGATGTTCTGCGTCGAGCGATAGTTTTGCTCCAGCTTGACGACCTCGGCGTCGGCAAAGTCGCGCTCGAACTCCACTATGTTGCGAATGTCGGCGCCACGGAACGCGTAGATCGATTGGTCGCTGTCACCCACCACCGTGAGACTCGCCCCAGGAATCCGGCCAGTCGCATCTACCTCCGACTCCCGCACGGGCGGCTGGAGGCGATCCGCTAGAGAACTCTCGACGGGCAGGGTCAACTCGCGAATCAGCGAATACTGTGCGTGGTTCGTATCTTGGTATTCATCGACCAAGAGGTGACGAAACCTGCGCTGGTAGACCGCGGCAACCTCGGGGTGGGATCGGAAGAGATGCACCGTCTGCCCAATGAGGTCGTCGAAGTCGAACGCATGTGCTTTACGGAGTGCCTGCTCATACCCGCGAAAGATCTCGACAAAGAGCCGGTCTCGAGGATCGCTCGAACTTGCGGTCGAAGCATACGAGTCGGCGTCGGCGAGCTCGTTCTTCAGCTTCGAGATCTTGGCACCGGTGTTCGCGGGGGTGAAGCCATAGGTATCGGCCTCCAAGTCTTTGATCAAGCGCTTGAGCAGGGCTCTCGAATCGGCCGAGTCGTAGATTGTGAACCCGGAGACGTAGCCGAATTTCTCCGCCTCCCGGCGCAGAATGCGCACGCACGCCGAGTGGAAGGTCGAGATCCACATGCCCTCGGCTGCGTCGCCAAGCAGCTCTTGTACCCGCTCACGCATCTCGGCGGCGGCCTTGTTGGTGAAGGTGATCGCAAGGATCTGACTTGGCCAGGCCTCCCTGTTTCGAATGATCTGTGCGATACGGTGCGTGAGCACACGCGTCTTGCCGCTGCCTGCCCCGGCAACGATCAGCAGTGCCTGCCCACGCGCTTCCACGGCCCGTCGCTGCTGCGGGTTGAGCCCGGCGAGCAGGGGGTCTTCGCCACCGTTTCCTGTGGTGGCCCGGGCATCGCCAGGCCTGTCGAGGTTGGTGCCATCTGGCGCAATCAGTTCGAAGTCACTCATCGTGGGTTAAGTCTAGAAGCCGCCACCGACACGAACCTCAACAAGTCCGAGAGAATGGAGGGATGCCCCCCTCTCAACGCCCCTCAGTTCTCGTCTTCGCCACCGGCGGCACGATCGGGATGCACGATTCTGGTCGAGGTCTCGTTCCAGACCCCGACTTCCCGGAGGCCCTCGAAACGCTCGTCGCCGGTATCTGCGCCAGGAGCGGAGTGGACTTTCGCATCAACCATCTCACTCCGCCCATCGACAGCGCGAACGCAGATGCCGAAACGGCACCCCGAATCGCACGCGCCGTCCGCGCGCGGATCAACACGCACCGACCTCGCGGCGTGGTGATCACGCACGGCACCGACACGCTTGCCTACACCGGCGCGCGCCTCGCGTTTGAACTCGCGCACCTGGGCGCACCGGTCGTGATCACGGGCAGTCAACTGCCACACGGAGCCCCGGGCAGCGATGCCCCCGCCAATCTCGCGCTCGCCATCTCGGCGGCGGTACGCGCGGCTTCGACCGCTCCGGCATCGGTGGCCTTTGGTGGTTCGCTCGTTCCCGCGGTACGCGCCACAAAGTATCAAACGGACGCGCGCGAAGCCTTTCGCGCGGAGCGCCCGCTGGGGCCGGGTGCCACCGGCATTCCACGCCTCGATTTCGGGGAAGACCACTCCCCCACAGAATCGGCACGCGTGGTGAGTTTTCGCTTCGTGCCCGGGGTGACCGCTGACGACCTGCGCGCGGCGGCGAGCGCACGACCCGACGGCCTCGTGCTCGAGTGTTATGGCAGCGGCAACGCCCCGATGTCGCGCCCGGGCATGACGGAGGCGTTGCGTGATGTCTCGGCGCGGCTTCCTGTGGTCGCCATCACCCAGTGCGCCACCGGGGGTATCGACCTCGAACGCTACGCGGTCGGCCGCCAGATGGCCGCGACCGGCGTGATCGATGGCGGTGACATGACGCTCGAATCCGCGCTGGCCAAACTCGCCTTCGCAGTGGATCGCGGTGCCTCCGGCACCGCATTGCGCGCCCTCATGGAAGCGAATCTCGTCGGCGAGCGGAGCGCCTAAGTCAGCAACCCTCGGGCAAGATCCGGATGGTCGACGAAGATTCCGTCAACTCCGGTCGCGATCACCTGCGCCCATTCGGTGCGCCAGTCCCCGGCTGCGCCCTTGCCGCCCGCCCGGGTGTGCGCCGCGTTGAGGTACGCATTCTCGGGCCGCAGGGTCCAGGTGTACACGATGAGACCGCGCTCGTGGGCGCGCTGTACCAGATCGGTCGCACCGGTCTTCCGGCCACGGCCATCGAACGCCAACAGATCAGCCTTCGCCACACTGATCCCGTGCACCCGCCCCACGAGCAAATCAAGACCCTCGTCGCTGCGATACCAGGGCCAGCTGTGCGCGCCGGTTCCGAGCGCCACCTCATCGGCCGGAGTGCCGT
This sequence comes from Leucobacter fengyongliangi, assembly GCF_050971685.1. NCBI lineage: Bacteria > Bacillati > Actinomycetota > Actinomycetes > Micrococcales > Microbacteriaceae > Leucobacter > Leucobacter fengyongliangi. The sequence continues at coordinate 76,422 of NZ_JBPCEU010000003.1, forward strand.
TGGTCTCAGTGAGAAACACCAGTTGAGCTTTCACCCCGGTCGCCTGCAACCGGTCGAGCACGCCAAGCTCAAAACTCTCGATGATGAGCTGGTCTTCTCGGTCGGCCCACCCGGCCGCTTCAAGCTCGGCGATGAGAAGCTCACCGAGGTCGTGACCGATGCCGAGGAAATAGTGGGCGTGCTTGATCTCCACCACCGCCGCGACCTTGGTGCCCCGCGACCGCCCCTCGTCGTCGATCAGCTCGAGCACCTGAGAGAGCCTCAGAATGGGCTCGATCCCATCGAATCGTGTGTTCTCGGAACGCAGCCGGGGCAAACGTTCCCTGCACCGCAGCGTCTGCAGCTCGGCCCAAGTGAAATCTTCGGTGAACCAGCCGGTGAGTCGCACCCCGTCCACCGTCTTGGTGGTGCGGCGTTCTGCAAATTCGGGTCGGGAGGCCACGTCAGTGGTGCCCGAAATTTCGTTCTCGTGACGCACGACGAGCACGCCATCCCGGCTCGCCACGATGTCGGGTTCCACCGCATCGACCCCCTGTGCGAACGCGAGCCGATAGGCCGAGGGGCTGTGCTCGGGTCGGTACCCCGAGGCTCCCCGGTGACCGATGATGAGCGGACTGCGGGCCGCGTCTCGGGCTGCGGGGCGTGCTGAGTCGTGAGGCATAAGGGAACTGTAGCGCCCGGTCGGCGCACACCATACGCAAGAGGCGCCCGGCACGCTCAGAGCGAACGACCCCGTGCCACGGCAGAATCACAGCCCGCAGAAAAGGACGCCCAGATAGAGTTGGATTATCCAGTCCGCCCCGCAAAGGAGCCCGACGAATGAGTAACCCCGCACTATCCAACAACCCGGCGCTGAATGGCAAGACCCTCACTGCCGATGAGTTGCGCCGCATTTACGACCAGCCAGCCGCCTCCCTGCAGCGGCCAGGCGTAGATCAGCCGGCAAGCCCCCCTGTCGCCGGCGGCGCACAGCTGCCCCCCGTTGTGGGCAGCGACAAGCCGATGACCTACGAGAACACGATCTCGAAGACAGTCATGCTCTTCATCGTGGTACTCGCTACCGCGGCGGTCGGATGGTTCGTCCCGATCCTCATGATCCCGGGCGCGCTCGTGGGGCTCGTGCTGGGTCTCGTCAACGCCTTCAAGAAAGAGCCGAATGTTGCCCTCATCGTGGGCTATGCCGCGGCGCAGGGCCTGTTCCTGGGCGGCATCTCCGGCATCTTCGAAGCGCAGTGGGCGGGCATCGTCACGCAGGCCATCATCGGCACCTTCTCGGTCTTCGGTGTCACTCTCCTGCTCTTCCGCAGCGGCAAGGTGCGCACCAGCCCGAAGATGACCAAGATCTTCCTGGTCGCCATGGTTGGCTACCTCGTCTTCTCGCTCGTCAACGTGGGCATGATGATGTTCGGCGCTACCGACGACCCGTGGGGCATGCGCGGCGCAACCGTCTTCGGCATTCCGCTCGGCCTGCTGATCGGCGGCCTGGCAGTGCTTCTCGCCGCGTACTCCCTCGTGATGGACTTCGAGCTGATCCAGAACGGCGTGCGCAACCGCGTACCCGAGCGTTACGGCTGGTCGGCCGCGTTTGGCCTGACCGTCACCTTGATCTGGCTGTACCTCGAGATCCTGCGCATCCTCGCGATCCTGCGCGGCGACTAATCTCGCTGGCGGATCAACGGGTGAGGGGCGAGCGCCAATGGTGCTCGCCCCTCACCCGTTTCACGCCAAGTCACGACTCAACCGAGGCCGAGACGGCCTCGGAGTAGGCTACGAGAGGCCAGAAATGGCCTCTCGTTTCACGCCAAGTCACGACTCAACCGAGGCCGAGACGGCCTCGGAGTAGGCTACGAGAGGCCAGAAATGGCCTCTCGTTTCACGCCTACTCCCATTCAATTGTGCCGGGTGGCTTCGACGTCACGTCGAGCACCACGCGGTTGACCTCCGGCACCTGATTCGTAATGCGGTTCGAGATGCGCGCGAGCACGTCGTAGGGCACGCGCGTCCAGTCGGCGGTCATCGCGTCCTCCGACGACACCGGGCGCAGCACCACGGGATGCCCGTACGTGCGGCCGTCGCCCTGCACGCCCACCGAACGCACATCGGCGAGCAGCACGACCGGGCACTGCCAAATCTCACCGTCGAGGCCGGCCGCCGTGAGCTCCTCACGAGCGATCGCGTCGGCCGCCCGCAAAATATCCAGGCGCTCCTCCGTGACCTCGCCGATGATCCGAATACCGAGGCCCGGTCCGGGGAACGGCTGGCGCGAAACGATCTCCTCGGGCAACCCGAGCTCGCGTCCGATCGCCCGCACCTCATCCTTGAACAGATCGCGCAGCGGCTCGACCAGTTCGAAGTTCATGTCCTCGGGAAGTCCCCCCACATTGTGGTGGCTCTTAATATTCGCGGTGCCCGATCCTCCGCCCGACTCGACCACGTCGGGGTACAGCGTTCCCTGCACCAGGAAACGGATCGGCTCGCCATCACCTTCAGCGGCCTCCGCGATGAGCTCAGCCTCGGCCTGCTCAAAGGTGCGGATGAACTCGCGGCCAATGATCTTTCGCTTCGTCTCGGGGTCGGTCACTCCCGCAAGCGCAGACATGAACTGGGCCCGCGCGTCAACGGTCACCAGACGCACGCCAGTGGAGGCGACGAAGTCCTCCTCCACCTGGCGTCGTTCGTCTTGGCGCAGCAAGCCGTGATCCACAAAGACACACACGAGTTGCTCGCCGACTGCCTTCTGCACCAGAGCCGCGGCCACCGCGGAGTCAACGCCGCCCGAGAGCCCACAAATCACCTTGCCGCTGCCCACCTGAGCGCGGATGCGATCCACCTGCTCGGCGATGACGTTTCCGGCGTTCCAGTCGGCGGGAATGCCAGCGACCTCGTGGAGGAAGTTTTCGAGCACGCGCTGACCGAAATCGCTGTGCCGCACCTCGGGGTGCCACTGCACGCCATACATCTTGCGCTCGGCGGAACCGAACGCGGCGACGGGGGTCACCGACGTCGAGGCCAACACATCGAAACCCTCAGGCGCCTGTTGCACGGCATCGCCGTGGCTCATCCACACGTTCTGCTCGGCGGGCTGCCCCGAAAGGATCGCGCCACCGCCACCGTGCACCGTCGTGGTCGTGGCCCCGTATTCGCGGTCGCCCGTATTCCCAACCTCGCCGCCCAGTGCGCGTGCCATTACCTGGAACCCGTAGCAAATACCAAACACGGGAATGCCCAGCTCGAAGATGCTCGCGTCAAACTGCGGGGCACCCGCTTCGTAGACCGACGAGGGCCCGCCAGACAGCACCACTGCGAGTGGCCGCTTCGCCTCAACTTCTGCCGCCGAAATGGTGTGCGGCACCAGCTCGGAGAACACTCCAGCCTCACGAACGCGACGCGCGATCAGCTGCGCGTACTGAGCGCCAAAGTCAACAACGAGAACCGGCTGGTGCGAGGTTTGGGTATTTTCGGTCATGGGCGGCCTTCCGAGGAATGGGCGGCTTCGGCCGCGGGGGTGTCCGGTGAAATCTGGGGGTGTGACGGGTCGCCGTGGGAGTCGAGGAATGCGTTGACCTGGCGGGCCACGCGCACCTCAAGAAAGAAAGACATGAGCGGAATGACGCCTCCGAGCGCGAGCACCAGGAACTTCGTGAAGTTCCAGCGCATCGGGCTCCACAGCATGAAATTCGAGATCAGGTACACGACATAGAACCAGCCGTGCGCGATCAGAATCGCCTTAAAGAGGTCGAACCCGGCTGGCTGATAATCGCTCTCCACACCCTCGGGCGCAAGCGGCTCGAACGAGGCAAAGCCTTCTGGTGTAAACAGAAACAGTTGCACCTGGAACGCATACTTCATGACCATCACTGCGCACAGCAGTAACAGCATTGTGCCGGTGATCACCGACGTGACCTTGTAGACCTTGAGCGCCCGACGAATCCGCGGGTAGTCGGCTGGCTTGGGCTGCAGAACCATGGGGTCCATTCTATTCGAGTGCGAGATGGTGGATCGGCGGTTGCACTAGGGCGAACCCTGTTCGGCCGGTGACCCGCTCGAGGCGCCCGTTCCGCGGATCCCGGCTTCGTGGGCATCCGGCCCGGCTGCGGCAAGCAGTCGAAGCTCGTGCTCCTTCTCCCATGCGTCGCGGGCGAGTCGGTACCAGAAGAAAATCGCGAAGCCCGCGAACACGACCCACTCGACTGCGTAGAAGAGGTTGAGCCAGTTGATCTTTTCCACGGGAAGCGGCGGAACCGAATCGATCGCGACGAGACCGAGCTTCGTCATCGTCGAGCTGTCGATCGGGCTCTCACCCTCCCCTGGATGCATGACGAGGAACCCCGCGTAGGCGGACCCATCGAAGGGTTGCCAAAGATTGACAAGTTGCGCCGGGGCCATGCTCGTGATGCTCATTGGGTCTTCGTCCGGTCTCGGTAGCATCGCCCCGTCGGGAGGCATATACCGCCCTTCAACCCCGACGCTCAATCCCGACTCGGCACTGAGGGCATCAAGCGCGTCGATCGCTCGCGCGGCATCGGCATCGGTTCGCGCCCACCCAAGCGCAACGGCAAGGTGCCCCTCATCAGAAGCGAGGTGACCGCTCACCCATACACCCAGCTCGCCGCCGTGCATTCGCTGCTCAATGATCTGAAAATCGCCGGGCACGAATTCGCCTGAGGTGGTCACGACCATGCCCGCGGCGGTGTCGGCTACCGAGGTGCCGGCATCGGTCACCTCGGATATGGGGCGCGCAATCTCGCTGCTCGCTGCGTCATCGTTCTCTGCCTGTACGGCAAAACTCAACTGCCACTGCCCGAGCCAGGCGAACGCGCCCGCGACGACGAGCGCCAACAGGAGCGCGCCGATCCACTGTGGTCTGCGCATCACCTGCCCGAGTGTGGGCTTCCCCGCGTACTGGGGGCGCCGGGAGGCGGGCAGTGTGGTGCTGATGGTGCAGCGCTCCTTGAATGGGACTGGTGCGGATTCCGCGCGCCACAAGTGGGGCGCGGCACCCCCAAATTGTAGCCCGCGAGGCTGAACCGAATCTGGTGGTGGCCTCAGTCAGGTGGACGGAGGGCTCAGACGGACGGAGGGCTCAGGCGGACGGCTCTGGAGCGCCGAGGCGCACGCGATCCGCCGCCACGTCCGTGAGTTGTTGCTGGCTCGCGAGTTCGGCTTCAACCCGGGCTCGATAACGCTCAATTTCGGTCTCGGTGCGAGCCCTCGACCAGCCCAGCACCCCCGCCATGAGCGAGGCGGCAACCGGAGCCGCTGAGACCCCGCGATCCCAAGCCTCAATGGAAATGCGGGTGCGCCGGGCGAGCACGTCGTCAAGGTGCAGGGCACCCTCGTGACTCGCCGCGTACACCACCTCCGCCCCGATGTAGTCATCAGCACCGGGCAGCGGGTCCGCCAACTCGGGTCGCTCCCGGATCAGATCAAGCAGCTCACCGGTGAGTGAGCCGTACCGGCGCAACAGGTGCTCGATTCGCGTGGGGTGCACGTCGAAGGCGCGCGCGACGCGGCTGCGGCGGTTCCAGGCCGCTTTGTAGCCCTCCGCGCCCAGAAGCGGCACGTCATGCGTGATTGACTCCGGCACGCGACCATCGAGCGCGTCCGCCGCAGCATCGATGGCATCCTTCGCCATCACGCGATAGGTCGTCCACTTCCCTCCAGCGACCATCACCAGACCAGGCACCGGTTGCGCCACGAGGTGCTCGCGCGAGAGCTTCGAGGTTTCATCGCTCTCACCGGCGAGGAGCGGGCGCAGCCCCGCAAACACACCCTCGACATCGTCGCGGGTCAGTGGAGTCTTCAGCACACGGTTGACCTGCTCGAGCAGGTAGTCGATATCGGCCGCAGTCGCCGCGGGGTGGGCCTTGTCGAGCTCCCAATCAGTGTCGGTGGTGCCGATGAGCCAGTGTCGACCCCACGGGATCACGAACAGCACGCTCTTCGCCGTGCGCAACAGCAAACCATATTTCGAGCGGAAGCGATCGCGCGGCACGACCAGATGGATCCCCTTTGACGACCGCACCGAAAACGTGGCGCGCTCCCCCACGAGTTTCTGCAGATCGCTCGTCCACACACCCGTGGCATTGACCACTTGCTTGGCGTGAATCTCGAACGTCTCATCGGTCATGAGGTCGCGCGCGGTGACACCAACCACGCGCTCGCCAACCTTCAGGAATCCCTCGACACGAACCCTGCTCGCGATGTGCGCACCGTACGAGGCCGCCGTCCGCGCGAGCATCGCGACGTATCGGGCATCGTCGACCTGCGCGTCACTGTAACTCAGCCCCCCGCGAAACGCGCCCCTCCGCAGGCCCGGCGCATCGCGCTGCAACCCCTTGCGCGAGACGTGGCGATGCCACGGTACCCCCGGCGCTCGCCCACCTGAACGCGCGAACAGGTCGTACAGCATCATTCCGGCACCCACGTAGACGCGCTCGATGACGGGGGTCGTGACCGGGTACAGGAAGCGCACGGGACGCACGAGGTGCGGCGCGATCCGTTGCAGCAGTAGGCCGCGTTCAATGAGAGCCTCGCGCACCAGCGAAAAGTTCATCTGCTCGAGATAGCGGATCCCGCCGTGTACAAGCTTCGAGGACCGGCTGGAGGTACCGAATCCCCAGTCGCGCGACTCGACCATTCCCGTGGAGAGCCCGCGCGTCACCGCGTCGAGCGCAGCCCCTGTACCGGTGATGCCTCCACCGATGACGAGCACATCGAGCTCGTGTTCGGGGTCACGAAGCGTGGCGAGCGCTGCGTCGCGCTCAGCAGGCCCGAGCCGATCGGTACTTCGTGAGTCCTGCTGCGCCATGATGCCTACCGCTCTGCGTACACAATGCCGACGCGCTGAAATTCCTTCAACTCGGAATAGCCCGTGGTGGCCATCGCCCGTCGCAGCGCACCCATCAGGTTCGCCGTGCCATCTGCGACATGCGCGGGCCCCGCGATGACTTCGGAGAGCGGCGCAACCCCGCCCACGCGCATCCGCTTCCCGCGCGGAAGATCTTCGTGGTGGGCCTCTTGGCCCCAATGCCAACCCTGCCCGGGGGCGTCGGTCGCACGCGCAAGCGTCGCACCGAGCATCACCGCATCAGAGCCACACGCGACCGCTTTGATGAGGTCACCAGAGGTGCCCAGCCCACCGTCAGCGATCACGTGCACGTATCGTCCGCCCGACTCGTCAAGATAGTCGGATCGTGCGCCCGCAACGTCAGCAATCGCCGATGCCATCGGTGCGCGAATGCCCAGCGTGGCCCGCGTGGTCGATGATGCGCCACCACCGAAACCGACGAGCACACCGGCCGCGCCCGTGCGCATCAGATGCAGTGCCGATTGGTAAGTCGCCGCACCGCCCACGATCACGGGAACGTCGAGTTCGTAAATGAACTGCTTGAGATTCAGCGGCTCGCGCCCGTCGACCGACACGTGCTCGGCAGATACGGTGTTGCCGCGGATCACAAAGAGATCGACGCCTGCCTTAATCACCGTGTCGTGAAACTCTGCGGTGCGGTGCGGGGACAGTGCACCCGCGACCGTGACCCCAGCAGCGCGAATCTCGCCCAGTCGGTCACGAATCAGCTCGGGGCGGATCGGCGCAGCGTACATCTCCCGCATGCGCTTGACCGTCTCGGCATCATCGCCCAGCGTCGCCAGTTCGTCAAGCAGTGGCTGCGGATCCTCGTACCGCGTCCACAACCCTTCGAGGTTCAGCACGCCAAGCCCGCCGAGGTGCCCCAGCGCGATAGCGGTCTGGGGCGACATGACGGAATCCATCGGCGCACCCAGCACCGGGATCTCGAACTGGAACGCATCGATCGACCACTGGGTCGAGACCACCTCGGGGTCGCGCGTCCGGCGCGTCGGCACAATGCCGATCTCGTCGAAGGTGTACACGCGTCGCGCGCGCTTTCCGCGGCCGATTTCGATCTCGTTACTCACCACACCAGCCTACCGGCTCGGTGTGACATCGAGGTGAACTCACTACCGCTTGTAGTTCGGTGCCTCAACGACCATTTGCACATCGTGCGGGTGGCTTTCCTTCAGGCCCGCTGCGGTGATGCGTACGAACTGGCCGCGCTCCTTGAGCTCATCGATCGTTCGCGCCCCGACGTAGAACATCGACTGGCGCAGGCCACCGATGAGCTGATGTGCAACGGCGCCGGCTGGGCCACGGTAGGGCACCTGACCCTCGATGCCCTCGGGGATGAGCTTCTCATCGCTCGGCACGTCGGCCTGGAAATAGCGATCCTTCGAGTAGGAGGTGCGCTCGCCTCGCGTCTGCAGCGCTCCGAGCGAACCCATTCCACGGTAGCTCTTGTACTGCTTTCCACCCACAAAGACCAGGTCACCGGGGCTCTCATCGGTACCGGCGAAGAGCGAACCGAGCATGACCGATGACGCACCCGCAACGAGGGCCTTCGCGATATCGCCAGAATACTGCAGGCCGCCGTCAGCAATCACGGGCACACCCGCTGGCGTCGCCGCCTTTGCCGCCTCATACACGGCGGTGACTTGCGGAACCCCGACCCCGGCGATCACCCGAGTTGTGCAAATTGAACCGGGCCCCACCCCCACCTTCACTGCGTCGGCACCCGCCTCAACGATGGCGCGCGCGCCAGCATATGTCGCAACGTTTCCGCCAATGACATCGATCGCCGCGAAGGCCGGGTCGGCCTTGAGCTTTGAGATGATGTCGAGCACGCCCCGACTGTCGCCGTTCGCGGTATCCACGACAAGCACATCGACTCCGGCTTCAAGCAGCTCACCTGCGCGCTTCCACGCATCGCCGAAGAAGCCGATACCGGCACCCACGCGGAGCCGCCCGGCATCGTCCTTCGTGGCATTGGGGTATTGCTCTTCCTTATCGAAATCCTTGACCGTCATGAGGCCGGTGAGCTTACCGCTTGCATCCACGAGCGGCAGCTTCTCTATCTTGTGCTTGTTAAAGATCTCCGCCGCCGCAGCGCGCGAAATACCGACGGGTGCGGTGACGAGTGGCATGCGAGTCATGACCTCGCCGACGCGCAGCGTCGCACGCTCCGCCGGATCGATGAAACGCATGTCGCGATTGGTGATGATGCCCACGAGCGTGCCCTGTTTGTCGATCACCGGAAGTCCGGATACTCGGTACTCACCACACACCGCGTCAACCTCAGCGACGGTCGCATCGACATGGGTGGTGACCGGGTTCGTGATCATCCCGGCTTCGCTGCGCTTCACCCGATCAACCATTTCGGCCTGATCTTGAATCGAAAGATTGCGGTGCAGAATACCGATGCCACCGTTTCGTGCCATCGCCACGGCCATCCGCGTCTCGGTCACCGTGTCCATGGCAGCTGAGACGAGGGGCATGCCAAGCCGAATGCGACGAGTTAGCTGCGTTGAAGTATCCGCCTCGCTGGGAATCACGTCGGTGTGCGCTGGAAGCAGCAGCACATCATCGTAGGTGAGCCCGGTGAAGGCGAACGGATCACGCTGTTCCATGAAGACCTCTTCTGCAGATCGGTGCGGTGGGAGCGAACGACGCCGTCCTGTGGCCGGGGTGTGGCCGTGTCACCAGTGTAATCGCAGCGACCCGCTGGTTGTTCCCGGGATGGCTACGCTGCAGGATGAGTGGTAATTGGAGCTGTGGTTGCGGGAGGCTCGATACTGACCCGCGACTGGGCTCGCATGCGCCTACTCGCCACGACCATATCGGTCACGAGGATCACGAGCGCGATCCACACCGCGACAAAACCAATCCAGCGCGTCAGTGGCATTTCTTCGTGAAAAATGAAATACCCACTGAGAAAACCCAGGATTGGTGTCAAGAACTGAATGAACCCCAGGTGCGTCAACGGGAGTCGACGATTCGCCGCTCCAAAGAGGAGCAGCGGAATCGCGGTTGCAACCCCACTCAGCAACAGGGGAATTGTCACTGCTGAACCGTGAGTAAAAGCGGTGAGCGACCCGCCCAGGAGGAAGAGCGCGAGAAGCTGTGCCAAGGCAACTGGCAGCGCAATGATGGTCTCGACGGTGAGACCAGAGAGCGGGTCAATTTCCTCACTGACCTGCTTGCGCACCGCGCCGTAGAGGGCGAACGTCAACGCTATTCCGAGCGCAAGCCAGGGGAAAGTTCCGTAGGCAATCGCGCCGATCATCACCCCGATGCCGGCGATGCTGACTGCCACCCACTGGGCCGACCGCAGCTTCTCTCGCCGCACGAGCACACCAATCAGCACCGTCATGAGCGGGTTGATGAAGTACCCGAGCGAGGCTTCCAGTATCTGCCCTGTGACGATCGCGATCACGAAGATCTGCCAGTTGGCGTACAGCAGGATCGACGAAACCACGAACCATGTCAGTTGTTTCGGGGACTTAAGAATGCGTGCAACGGGGCCGAACGACCGCATGACCGCGATCGCGATGACACAAAAGGCAACCGCAGTCAGCACGCGCCAGGGCACGATCTCGAGGGGGTTGATCGGGCTCAACAAGCTGAAGAAGAGGGGGAACGCACCCCACCACAGGTACGCGGCGACCCCGTAGAAGTAGCCCGAACGATTCGTCACCACGCCAGCCTAGTACCAGATCACAGCCCGATCGCTCCGGGAAAAAAGAAGGGCCGGTACACTGCACCGGCCCTTCTCGTAACGCGCGAAATTAGCGCACAACCACCGCGAGGATGTCGCGAGCGGAGAGCACGAGGAACTCGTCGCCCCCGTACTTCACCTCGGTGCCACCGAACTTCGAGTAGAGCACGATATCGCCCACGGAGACGTCGAGCGGCACGCGGTTGCCCTTGTCATCAATGCGACCGGGGCCCACAGCCACGACCTCGCCCTCCTGGGGCTTCTCCTTGGCGCTGTCGGGAATGACCAGACCTGAAGCGGTCGTCTGCTCTGCTTCGACCTGCTTGATAACAATGCGATCTTCGAGCGGCTTGATGGAGACCGACACGGGTGACCTCTTTCTTGAAGCGGGAAAACTGGACCTGCGCCCAAGGTCGGGCGCCCTGTTGGAATTCTATGGTCTCCGCTAGCACTCTCGCAAGGTGAGTGCCAGCATTGCGGGCTCGTATCGCCGCGGGCGAACACTGACGTAGCGTTTCCTTCCCACTCACTCCGCTCAGTAGACCCCTGAAAGTTCCGATGCCTCACCCCTGAAATTCGCCCAATATTTGGCTCCCCTATGGGATAATCATGACTGACTGACCGGGGCAACAGAGCCCGTCAGCTTGATTCGAGGAGTCCCACATGACGACCCCCTATGACCCCAACCAGCAGCCTGTGCCCCCGCAGCAGCCCGCCGCCCCGCAGTACGCGGCACCGCAGCAGTACGCGGCACCCCAACAACCCGCACCTCGCCCCACCAACACGATGGCGATCATCGCACTGATCGCGTCGATCATTGTGAGTTTGGTTGGTGTCATTCTGGGTCACATCGCACTGAATCAGATCAAGAAGACCGGTGAGGGCGGGCGTGGTCTCGCGATCGCCGCACTCATCATCGGCTACATCGGTGTTGCCGCCTGGGTAATCGGCATTTTCATTTGGATCGCGGTCATCGCGTCGATTGGCATGAGCGGCGTCAGCTACTAGTCGAATCACTGGCCACACAACCATAGAGAGAAGTCATGTCAACACCCACCCCGCCCGGAACGGAACAGCCCACCACGGTGCTGCCCGACACCGACCCGTTTCAGAGCAACGAGCGCTCCCCCGTGGTGGCTTCGGAGCAGCAGGCCAGTTACCAGCCCGAACCGGTGCTTCCAGCTCGACCCACCACGCTGGCTCACATGAACGCATTCGCGCTCATCGCCATCGTGCTGGCCTTCGTGCAGCCAATCGCTGGCATTGTCTTTGGCCACATGGGGATGAGCCAGATCAAGCGCAACGGTGATACCGGACGAGGTGTGGCGCTCACCGCGCTCATCGTCGGCTATGTGATGGTTGCAGGTGTGATTCTCGCGGTCGTTTCCTACTTTGCGTTCATCATCATCATGATCGCAACCATGGGCGCCGCCTTCTCCGAATTCGATCCTTCCGAATTCGATAACTCGTTCTAAACGGATGACAGCATTCACAAGCGGGCCCCGGGGGAACACCCCGGGGCCCGCTTCACGTGAGGCACCACCGGGGTGGTCGACACTTTTCACCTCCCTCGGCCTTGAGCGCCTCGCCGAGGTAGAACGTGCGCTTGAGAGCGGATCGGGTGCCTTTGAGTTGGGAGCGCGGCTACGCTCTCAGGGAGTACCTCCCGACGAATCTGCCGCCCTACTCAGCCAAGCCGATCTGCGCCGGAAGGCCACCCTGAAATTCGGCGAGCACGCCAGGCGCTACCTCTACACTCCCGCGGGACTTGAGCAGGCGACACGCGCCGTCGTGGCAAATACCCACGCACAGCGCTTCGCGACTGCGGGCTGTCGCGTTGTTGCTGACCTCGGCTGCGGCATTGGCGCGGAATCACTCGCACTCGTGGCCGCAGGAGTCCAGGTGCGGCCCGTGGAAATCGACCCGTTCACTGCCCGGGTTGCCGAACACAACCTCGCCATCGCATCCGACGCTCACGCAACACTGCCCCCTCGGGTTTCCGTAACCGACGCGCAAATGGTGAGCCTCACCAGTGTCGATGGTGTCTTCCTGGATCCCGCCCGCCGCACCGCGGGGCACCGCGACACCCGCAGGCTCTCCTCCCCCGACGATTATTCCCCCTCGCTTGACTTCGCGTTCGGCCTTTCCGACCGTTTCCCTACCGGCGTGAAGCTAGGCCCGGGATTCGATCGAGAACTCATTCCGCCGTCCGCGGAAGCGCAGTGGGTCTCGGTTGACGGCCAAGTGGTCGAGACCGGGCTGTGGTTCGGGGCTGTCGCTCGCCCGGGAGTGGGCCGCGCTGCGCTCGTGGTGCGCGGCGGCCGGCAGCACGAGCTCACAGCGGCAGTCGATTTCCCCGATGCCGAGACGCGTGAACTCGGAGCGTTTCTGTACGAGCCAGACGGTGCGGTGATTCGGGCGCGACTGATTGGCTTGCTCGCGGAGCAGCTCGATGCTGGCATGGTGAGTGACGGGATTGCCTATCTCACGGCCGACTCGCTGCGGGCCACCCCATTCGCGCAGGCATTTCGCGTGCTCGAAGAGCTGCCCGGCCAGGAGAAACACCTCCGCCGAGCCCTCTCCGAACGCGGCATCGGTGCTCTCGAAATCAAGAAGCGTGGGGCCGACGTTGACCCGGCAGCCCTGCGCACTCGACTCAAGCTCCGCGGGCCAAATCGAGCCACGCTGATCCTGACTCGGACACAGGGCCGCCACGTCACGCTGCTCGCGGAACGCTGCGATCTCGCCTAAACAGCCGATGGGTCAGGCTCAGCGCGTTCCACTGCGACCGGGTCTCCAACGAGTCGAACACTGACCTGGTCATCCACGGAGAAGCTCTCGCTGGCCGGGTGCTGCACCGTCACCAGCTCTCCAGTCGATAGTCGAACGACGGTTCGTCTCTGGGCACCGAGAAAACCGCTCGAGACCACGACCGCGGCGGTGCCGTGCCCCAGGGGTGCCTGCCGATCCCCCGCGTCTTCGCCCGCAGGTACCCTCGTTAATAACAACTGCTCGGGTCGCACAAATGCGTGTACAGCGGATCCCTCGCGCAGACCGGAGTGAGCGATGACCGGGAGTTGAGTGCCAAGCATCTGCACACCGTCGCCAGCGAGCGTCCCCTGCATGCGGTTGGATTCTCCGATAAAGCGAGCGACGAACGGGGTTGCCGGGCGCCGATAGAGTTCTTCCGGTGCACCGAGCTGTTCGATCACTCCGTCTTTCATGACAGCGACCCGATCGGCGACAGCGAGCGCTTCCTCCTGATCGTGGGTCACGAATATCGTGGTGATACCCAGCTCGGTTTGAATCGCCTTGATCTCATCTCTGAGACGCACCCGCACCTTGGCATCGAGCGCGGAGAGCGGCTCGTCGAGGAGCAGGGCACGAGGCCTGGTAACGAGCGCGCGGGCGAGCGCAACTCGCTGCTGCTGACCGCCAGAGAGCGTGTGCGCATATCGACCACCGAGGTGCGCAAGCCCCACAAGTTCGAGGGACTCCTGCACCCTGGCTCCGCGCTCCTGCGCAGCGACCTTGCGCATGCGCAAACCAAATTCGACGTTCTGCCTGACGGTCATGTGCGGGAAAAGCGAATATGCCTGGAACACCACACCCATGTCGCGTTTGTTGGCCGGGACTCGGGCGATGTCGGCGCCGTCAATGGCAATCCCGCCGCTCGTGACCGCCTCGAGCCCGGCGAGGCAGCGCAGCATCGTCGTCTTCCCGCAACCCGAGGGGCCGAGCAACGCGACGAACTCGCCCTGCTGCACGTCGAGATCGATTCGATTGAGGACAGTATTCGAGCCGTAGGCCTTGGTCACCCCGGCAAAAGTGATCCGGGTACCCTTCAGCATGTGCGCTGCAGCTGTGTCAGCCATTCGTGCCAACCTCCTGGGGTCGAATTCTTCGCCTGCCGCGCGCTGAGTTCAGCGACGCAAACGTGAATAGCAGCGCGAAAACGATGATGAGCGACAGCAGCGAGGTGATGACCGCCGCATACGGGTCGCTCTTGGATACCTCGACGAGCGCCACCTGCATGGTGACGCGGTTGAGGAGGGAAGATACGGTGAATTCGCCCAACACCACGGCCGCCGTGATCAGGGTTGCGCTCGTGAGCCCCGAGCGCAAGCCCGGGGCGATGATGTGTGTGAGCACGGTCAGCCAGCTCGCCCCCAAGGTGCGGGCAGCCTCAGCAAGGGTCTGCGCATTCATGCTCTGCAGATCGGAGGCGATAGCGCGGTAGGCGAAGGGCAAGACCAGCACGCCGTAGGCGAGACTGAGCGTCCACACACCGCTGCCCACCACCTGCGCGATGGCCCGGTAGAGCGGCGCAAATCCGACGACAAGCACGATGGCAGGAATCGCGATTGGCAGCACGGTAAGCAGTTCGAACGCCCGCGCGAGCTTCGGAAACTGCAGGTGCACGAGCACGATGGTGGGCAGAAAAAGCAGCCACACGATCGCGATGGTGATCAACGCGAGAATGAGCGAATTGGTGATGCCCGTCACGAGGTTGCGGTAGGCGCGTTCATTCTCCGGGTTGAAGAGCGCCACCCAATGGTCACCCCCAATGCCGCCACCCTGCAGCCGGAAGGTGAACCACAGCATCGACACGATCGGAACGAGAAACACCCCGCAGATCAGCACGAGAATCGTGCGTCGCAGCCACGGCGCAGGCAGTCCGCTTACTGATCTTGCCACGCGGGAGGTGGTCGCGGCGCTCAACCCTGCCACCTCGCGGCGCGGCGCTGCAGCGCGGAGTAGCCCACCATGACGATGAGCATGACGAGCAACATACCGAGCGCCAGTGCGCCAGCCGAGTTCGCACGGTTGACCCCGGTCTCGGCGATAAGCGCGGCGCGAATCTGCAGGGGAACGATCTGAGCGCCCTGACTGATCAGCGCTGCCGCGGTTGCATACGACGAAAAGGCATTTGCGAACAGCAGCAGCAGCGAACCCAGGAACGACGGCGCGAGGATCGGTCCCGCGATGCGGCCCCAGTAGGTCAGCGATCCACCGCCGAGCGTGGCACTCGCCTCCGCCCACTCTCGCCGCAGCCCCTGCATCGCCGGGAAAAACACAATGACCATGAGGGGAACCTGAAAGTAGAGGTACGGCAGAATCAGGCCGGGAAGTTGGTAGAGCCACACGCCGTTCTCGAAGATATCGAGACCGAACTGATCACGCAGCAACACGGTGAGGATCCCCTGGATGCCGATAGTCGCGATGAACGCGAACGCCAGCATGACCCCGCCGAACTGGGCAAGCACGCTGGATGCGGCGTCGATCGCACGACGCAGCGGACCGCCCTCTCTCGCGCCAAGCAGGGCATAGCAGAGCAGCGCCCCCAGCGATGCGCCGAGCAGCGCTGTGAGTGCACTTACCCAGATCGATGCCCAGAAGGTCTGCTGAACCGCAGGCTCGAGGAGCACCGCGAAGTTGTCGAGCGTCACTTCGCCGTCCGAGTCGAAGAATCCAGTGCCGATCGCCAGGGTCGCGGGGAGCGCCAGAAAGACGAGCACGTAGAGCGCGAACGGCGTAAGACCAAGCCATTTCATGAGCGTGTCCAATCGCGGGTGGATCCTGGCACCGGGCGATGCCCGGCACCAGGATCCCGATTCGGCAAGTTAGCCGATAACGCCGGGCCACGCAGCGGCGAGCAACTCGTTCGCTGCGGTGGTCTGCGCCTCATCCGCGCTCACGAGTTCCTCTGGAAGACCACCAACTGCCTTCAGGATGTCTGCATCAACCGAGCCAGCTGCTTCCATCGCGGCAAGACGCACCGGGAAGGCGCCGCTTTCGAGGTAGAGGTTCTGCACGGTGTCGCTGAAGATCCACTCCTGCCATAGGCGGGCAGCAGCCGGGTTCGGCGCGTCGATGTTGATCGCCTGATTGTAGTAGGCACCGTACGCAGCACCGGGCAACACCAGGTTCTCCCAGGTGGGCACGTTCTGCTTCTCGGCGATGTTGTTGTACGACCAGTCGAATACCACTGGGGTCTCACCCGAGGCGATCGTCGCGGGGGTCGGATCGACTGTCAGGAAGTTGCCTGCAGCGTTCAGATCGGCGAAGAAGTCGATGCCGGTCTGGAAGTCGTCGAGGCTGCCGCCGCCCTGCACGGTGGCGAGGCCCACACCCGCGAACGCGGCTCCGGCCTGGGTCGGGTCGCCATTGAGCGCCACGGCACCCTTGTAGCCCTCGCCCAGGAGGTCATCGAGTGATGCCGGGGCATCGACCAGATCTGCATTGTAGCCGATCGACATCAACCCCGTGTAGTCATTTACCCAGAGGCCGGTGGCTTCCTTGTTCTCAGCGGGAATGTCGTCCCAGGTCTGCACCTGGTACGGGGCAAAGTAGTCGAGGCTGTCGAGCGCGACAGCCGTGCCGAGGTCGAACACGTCGGGGGCGGTGTCTTGACCCTTGAGGTTCTCGGCGGCCTGAATCTCCTCAGCGCTTGAAACGTCGGGTGAGGCGGAGTTCACGGTGATTCCGTACTCGTCCTCGAACGCGGCGATGATCTTGCCGTAGTTGGCCCAGTTTTCGGGAAGCGCGATCACATTCAGTTCGCCCTCGGCCTGCGCCGCGGCGACCAAGGCCTCAAAGCCGCCGAAGTCCTCGGCGCTCGTGGCAGTGGCTGCATCGACGGTGGCCCCGGCATCGGGCGTCTCGGTCGACCCCGAGCTGCAGGCGCTCAGGCCGAGCAGCGCCACTGTGGCGATTACTCCGGTAGCGATGAGATTGCGACGAATCACGGTAGTCCTCTCGTGGCCCGCCCCGCCCGCCGATTCGCAAGCTCAAAGGGTCGAGCACCAGAGTGAGCCTAGGGATCCCGATCAAACGAACGACCACCCCGACATGGCCTGCACCTGACGCAAGAGTGAACGACATCTGAATGCCGCCCACCCGTGCGAGGCTGCGGGCTCAGGCGACGCAGCACTGAGAATCACCCGAGACTGCAGACACGCATCATGCGACTTCGTCACGTCTGCAGTCTCGTGATGTCAGGCGGCCTTCAGGCTGCTTTTCTCACCGTCCGGCTCTGGAGTCGACAGGTAGCGCTCGACGCTGTCATCGAGTTCCGCAAGCCACGGGGTGTGATGCTTGGCCGCCAGCGTTCCCGTCAGGACCGAGCGGTAGACCTCGTCTCGATAGCGAAGAATATCGCGCTTCTTATCTGCCTTCCACGCGAGGAAGATTTCCACAACCCGCTCGAGATCGAACATCGGGTAATCGGTTGCCTCAATGAGATCGCGCACGTAATCAGCCTGGAAACGGATCTCATCAGCCGGTGTCTGAATCGCTTCAAACCGTTGCATCCACTCGGCGATGTCAGCATCGCGAGCCCAACGTGCGGGCATGTCGCGCTCCCCTGTGATGAAATCACGCACCAACCAGGCCTGCGCATCGAACATGTTGAAGGTGAACCACTGATCTTGAGCACCCAGGTAGAACAGTGCAGGATTCTCATTCCACACCACGCCCTTGTAGAGCCCCGCGGGATACACGTTGTTCGGTGAATCGAGTGCCGCATCATCTGCAAGGAATGGGTAATTGTGCTGATAACCAGTGCACAAAATGACCGCAGCAACCACTCGGCTCGTGCCGTCGATGAAATGCACCGTGTTGCCGTCGAAGCGCTCCACCAGCGGCTTCTCTTCCATGCCCTCGGGCCAGTCATAGCCCATGGGTGCTGACCGGTAGCTCATGGTGACCTGTCGGGCACCCATCTTGTGCATTTGCGAGCCAATGTCTTCTGCTGAGTAGCTCGCACCAATCAGCAACACGTCCTGTCCGACAAGTGATTCCGCGCCACGGAAATCGTGCGCATGGCCGACGATCCCCGGAAAGGTCTCGATGCCGGCAAATTCAGGAATTCGGGGGAATGAAAAATGCCCGCTGGCAACGACCACGTGATCAAATTCCTCAACGGTGGTTTCGCCGCTGGGCAGGTGTTCGCTGGTGACAGTGAACATGCCCGAATCCTCGTCAAACGATGTGAGTCGCACGACGGTCTCGAAGCGCACAAGCCTCCGCACGTCGGTCTTTTCGACGCGACCGGAGATGTAATCCCATAGCACTGGGCGCGGCGGGTATGAGGAAATCGCGCGGCCGAAGTGTTCATCGAAGGTGTAATCTGCGAACTCCAGCACTTCCTTCGGCCCGTTAGACCAAAGGTTGCGGTACATACTTGAGTGCACCGGCTCGCCGTGCTGGTCCAGGCCGGTCATCCACGTGTAGTTCCATTGGCCGCCCCAGTCAGACTGCTTCTCAAAACAGACGATCTCTGGCACGTCGTGGCCGTTCCGTTCGGCTGATTCGAACGCCCGCAACTGAGCCATTCCGCTCGGGCCTGCTCCGATGATTGCTACACGCTTTTTCACGTAACTTCACTCCGATTCCGTATCCAATGTCCGCATGCAGAAGCAGCGTAGCCCGGAGCCGTGTGCACCGCTGAGGCACAAAAAAACCCTCGACAAAGAACTCGAGGGTGCGGACTAGGAGGCTTCGGTACTGTTCTGCATGTATACCCAGGATACCACGGGGCCATACTGTGCCTGCAGACGCACAGCATGGCTCCGCGGTCAGAGCAGTCACCCGAGGTGACGTTCGGCAACCCCGTTATAGGCAGACAGTGGGCGGATCAGCGCATTTGATCCTTGCTGCTCGATGATGTGCGCGGTCCAGCCGGTGACGCGGCTCGCCACGAAGAGCGGCGTGAAGACCTCCGTATCGAAGCCCAGCAAGTGATAGGCCGGGCCCGATGGATAGTCGAGGTTGGGATAGATCCCCTTGCGTGCGACGAAATCGGCCTCGAGTGCGTCGTAGAGGGCGATCAGCTCGGTTGCGCCGCGCTCTGCGATCAGCACGTCAAGCGCAGCTTTCATGGTTGGCACCCGGGAGTCACCGCTACGGTACACCCGGTGACCGAAACCCATGATCTTGCGCTTCGCAGCGAGCGCCTCGTCGAGCCACGACTTCACGTTCTCGGCTGCGCCAATCTCGGTGAAGATGTGCATGACGGCCTCGTTCGCTCCCCCGTGCAGTGCGCCCTTGAGCGCACCGATCGCCCCGGTAACCGCCGAGTAGAGATCGGACGTGGTGGAGGTGATGACGCGCGCGGTGAACGTCGACGCGTTGAAGGAGTGCTCCGCGTAGAGCACCATCGAGACCCGAAACACATCGATCGCCGCGGCGGACGGGAGCTCACCGAAGGTCATCCACAGGAAATTAGCCGAGTAGTCGAGGTCGTCGCGAGGGTCGACCAGTTCGAGCCCCCGACGCCTGCGCTGAATGTACGCGACGATGGCCGGGAGTTGCGCAAAGAGCCGCTCAGCCTTCGCGAGGTTCACTTCCTGCCCTTCCGCGTTTGCGCCAGGGTCGAGCGACCCGATCGCGCTAACTGCACTGCGCGTGAGATCCATCGGGTGCGCCTGAATCGGCAACAGGTCAATCGTGGCCTTCACCGCGGGATCGAGGGCGCGCATCGCACGTTCCCGTGCTGTGAACGCGGAAAGCTCGTCGGCGCTCGGCAGTTCCCCGCGCCAGAGCAGCCACGCGACCTCCTCAAATGAGCACTTGGCCGATAACTCCTGCACGGGGTACCCGCGGTACAGCAGCGAGTTGCTCTCAGGGTTCACCTTCGAAATCGCCGTTTCGTCGACGACCACCCCGGCGAGGCCTTTTCTGATTTCTGTCGCATGTTCAGTCATTGCAGTTCCTCCTTGAACCCTATTTTTCGACCGAGAAGGTGAAGATGTTCGCGTCGAAGCCGGCATAGCTCTCATACTCGATGAGCTCGTAGAGATCAGCGCGGTGCTGCATCTCGTCGAGTCGGCTGGTGAGCGACCCCTCCACGGTGATCGTATCGAGCGCACGCGCAGCGGCCCCCATCGCCATCCGCAGCAGCGAAACGGGATAGATCACCAGGTTGATGCCCACCGATCCGAGCTGATCGGTGGTGAAGAGATCGCTCTTGCCGAATTCCGTCATGTTCGCGAGTACCGGTACATCGACCGCCGCACGAATCGCCGCAAACTCCTCGAGCGACCGCATGGCTTCGGGAAAGATTGCGTCTGCGCCCGCGTCGACGAGCGCCTTCGCGCGATCCTGCGCCGCGGCCAACCCGTCGACCGCCCGCACATCGGTGCGCGCCATGATGAGGAAGTTCGGATCCCGCCGCCCCTCCACCGCCGCGCGAATGCGGCGGACGGCGATATCGATACTGACGACCTCTTTCCCGTCGAGATGCCCGCAACGCTTCGGGTTGATCTGATCCTCAATGTGGAGGCCCGAGATGCCGGCGTTCTCCATCTCCTGCACCGTCCGGGCCGCGTTCATCGGTTCCCCAAACCCCGTGTCGGCATCGATCAGCGTCGGCAGCTCGGTCACGCGGGCGATCTGCGCGCCTCTTCCCGCGACCTCCGTCAGCGTGGTCAGGCCGATGTCGGGTAGCCCAAGATCGGCCGAGAGCACGGCACCTGAGATGTACACACCGTCGAAACCCTTCTGCTCGATGAGCTTCGCCGAAAGCGGATTGAAGGCACCGGGCACTCGCAAAAGCGTCCCACTCGCAAGCTCCTCGCGAAACCGCGCCCGCTTGGCCTCGGCTGTGTGAGTTGAATACAGCACGTGTGGCTCCCTAGAAGATTCCGACAGTGGATCGAACGGTGTCAAGGAGCCCCGGGCGCGCCTGGATCGTGAGACCGCCCAACTCAGCGCTGGTGAGTTCAGGGAGCCGCTGCGCGAGGTCGAGGAAGCGCTCGATCTCTGACTGCTCCAGCACCTCTTCTGCGAGCATGCGGAACTTCTGCACATACTGCTCGCGTGCGAAGGGCCGGGCGCCGAGCGGGTGTGCGTCGGCAACTGCGATCTGATCGCGGATCACGCGACCGTCGGTGAGCACAATCTCTACTGCCCCACCGAATGCCTTCTCGGCAATGTCGAGCGAGTGGTAACGTCGCGTCCATTCGCTGGCCTCAATGGTGGTGGTCTTATGCCACAGGTCAACGGTGTCGGGGCGTGCCGCGCGCTCGGGAGCGTAGGAGCGCTCGTGATGCCACTCGCCGTCTTGCAGGGCGACGGTGAAGATGTAAGGAATTGAGTGATCGAGCGTCTCGCGGCTCGCCGTCGGATCGTACTTCTGCGGGTCGTTTGCACCCGAGCCAATGACGTGGTGGGTGTGGTGGCTCGTCTCAATCACGATGCGGTCGACGTTCGCCGGGTCGCTGATCTCGGGGAACTCGCGATGCAGCTTCCGCGCCAGGTCAATCCACGCCTGTGCCTGATACTCGGCCGAGTGCTCCTTGGTGTAACTATCGAGGATCGCGCGCTTCGCTTCACCCTTCACCGGGAGCGGCACCTCGTATCGCGCATCCTTGCCGCCCAGCAGCCAGGCAATCACGCCGTCCTCTCCCTCATAGATTGGGGTCGGGCTGGTTTCTCCACGCATCGCCCGGTCGACAGACTCCACCGCGACCTTGCCGGCTAACGCTGGTGCGTGGGCCTTCCACGACGAAATCTCGCCCTTGCGTGACTGCCGGGTAGCCGTCGTGGTGTGCAGCGCCTGACCGATCGCCTGGAAGACGATCTCGGTGTCGAGGCCCAGCAGGGTGCCGATGCCGGCCGCGGCCGAGGGCCCAAGGTGGGCCACGTGGTCGATCTTGTGCTCGTGCAGGCAGATCGCTTTCACAAGGTCGACCTGAATCTCGTATCCGGTGAGAATTCCGCGCACGACGTCAAGCCCGGTCAGCGACCGCGCCTCCGCCAGGTGCTGGGCGACGGCGACGATCGCCGGAATGTTGTCGCCCGGGTGCGAGTACTCGGCCGCCAGGAACGTGTCGTGGTAGTCGAGCTCGCGCACCGCCACACCGTTCGCCCACGCTGCCCACTCGGGCGAGTGCCGGTCGCTGGCTGCGAGGCCAAAAATAGTGGATCCCGATCCACCCGTCGATGCGGGATGCTGCTGCGCTTGCTGGCGCGCTGCGCTGGGCGCAGATCGAGTGAGCGATGCTGCTGCCACCGATGCGTTGTCAATCACCCGGTTCACCGCCATGTCGACCGCCTCAGGGTCGAGCGGAGCGCGGTCCGTGGCCACCTCCGCGATCTTCCAGGCCAGCTGTTCGGTTCGCGGCAGGGATTCTTCGCTGCGGTAGACGCGCACGGGGTGAAGTTCGGTCATGCTGATTCCTTTGCAGAGGTGAGAGTGGTGTGATCTGACGAGAGTTCGGCTTCCCGTTCGGCGAGACGTTTCCGTGCGTGGTCCAGGCTTCGATGCAGATGCACACGCACCGCGTTCGCTGCGAGCTCGGGATCGCGCCACGAGATAGATTCGGCGATCTGACGGTGCTCGCTCGCCGACTCGGCGAGGCGCGCGGGCCGATCCTGCGCCAGCCGACGTACCCGGGCAAGCCGCAGCCGTACCTGGGCGAGCGAGGCGGCCAGCGCGGGGCTTGCGGCAGCCGCATCGATCGCCAGGTCGAGTCGCGCTGCGAGACCATAGGTGGCCTCCCGATCGGCCATCGCACCATCGGGCCCGGGAAGAGACGCGGCAAGCACCGCGAACTCGTCAGCGAGCCGCGTGAAGGTCTCGGGATCGCCGCGGAGTGCGGCGAGCCGGGCAGCTTGGGTGTCGAGACCCTCACGCAGTTCAGTCAGCGCGGTGACATCTTCCGGCGAAATCGGCGCGACGGCCACGCCGCGCGCCCCCTCCGGCACGATCAGTCCGTCGGCCAGGAGCCTTCCGACTGCTTCGCGCAGCGGTGTCCGGGAGACCCCCAACCGGGCTGAGGTCTCAACCTCGGCGATCACCTCGCCAGGCGAGAGCGCCAGTTCGAGGATCTCCTGCCGCAGCATGCGGTAGGCGCGATCGCTCGCACGCTCGGCCAATTCTCGTCCCATGTATACATGGTGATTCAAAAAGTCGCTTTAGTCAAACTAAATGACTACCCATGTATACAAGAGCCTGTGCGCTCAGCCTGCGACCAGCGACTCAATCGGCCCACGAGCAAAGAAGACGACGAAACCTGCCGCCACCACCCACAGCAGCCAGTGCACGTGGCGTGACTTGCCTGACAGCGCGTTGATGATCACCCACGAGACAAACCCCGCGCCAATGCCGTTGGCGATCGAATAGGTCATCGGCATGACGGTGATCGTGAGAAAAACGGGAAGCATCACAGTGAAATCGGTGAGCTTGATGTGAGTGATCTGAGACATCATCATCGCGCCGACGATCACGAGCGCCGCCGCCGCAACCTCGGTCGGAACGATCTGCGTGAGCGGCGTGAAGAACATAGCCGATGAATGCGATGAACAAACCGATACCCACGGTGATCGCAAGCTTCAGCTCGACGGGCACCGCGTCAAAGATCATCCGGCGCAGGCCGGTGACGGCGAGCAACACAATCAGCAGGCCGTTGATCACGACGATCGCCATCGCCTCCGGCCACGTCACCTGCCCCACCACCGAGAAAGCCAGAAACGCGTTAATACCGAGGCCAGCCGCAAACGCAAACGGAAGTCGAGTGACGAGACCGAAGAGGATCGTCATCACCCCTGCGGTCAACGCAGTGACTGCGCTGACCGCGGCGAACGGCAACGAATCTCCGTTGATGTCGACACCGCTAGAAAGGATGATGGGGTTCAAGATGACGATGTAGGCCATCGCGACAAATGTGACCAGGCCACCGCGCACCTCACGCCCGATTGTCGAGCCGCGGGCGGTGATTTCGAAATAGCGGTCAATCACGCCTCCCGACTGCCGCAGTTGCCCCGTTCGGGCATCCCCAGGCAGCGCGGTCTCCGCCTGCATATCAGCCGTGGGCTCAGTCTCTGCCACTTCAATTCCCGTTTCCCAGTTCCGCCGGTCAAGGATTCGACGGTATCACTCAGTGCACGCCCTGGAACGCAGAATGCCCGCCACCAAGTAGGCAGCGGGCACACGTCGAGACAGGTCTGCGTTAACTCACACCGAGCAGATCGATGACGAAGATGAGGGTCTTGCCCGCGAGCGGGTGACCACCGGTGGCACCATAGGCCTGAGCGGGAGGCACGATGAGCTTGCGTCGGCCACCCACCTTCATGCCGGGGATGCCGAGCTGCCACCCCTGGATCAGAGAACGGAGGGGGAAATTGATCGATTCGCCACGACCCCATGAACTGTCAAATTCTTCGCCCGATTCAAAGTCGACACCGAGGTAGTGCACGTCTACGGTTGAACTGGCGAGCGCCTCTTCCCCGTTCCCCTCGACAACTTCGATGATCTGCAGTTCAGTGGGCGCGGGCCCGTTGGGAAACTCGATTTCGGGCTTGGTCAAGGCTGAATCACTCATGCATCCATTCTGTCCGGTTTCCGACCATCGCGGGGCGAACGTTCGCTGTCAGGGAAAGTTGCCCGGGAGTGTCCTTCCCATTGTCGCCAACCACACACGATGTGAGGTATCCATAGTGCCTGTTCACCAAGTGGCTCTCATCCGAATGCAATAGCCTGAGGACGTGAAGTTTGCGCATGTGACCCGGGCAGGGAGTCGTCAGCCGGAACTCGTCATCGTTTCAGGTGATCGTTTCGTCGCGATGAAAGATATGGAAGAGCCGTTTTCGACGCTGCAGGAGTTGATCGAGGCAGGTCCAGAGGCGTGGAGTCGAGTGCGCGCGCGCGCCGCGGAGTCTCCCGCTGCCTCGCCGCTCGGCGATGCGTCCTTTGCATCCGCGGTGCTGGATCCCCCCATCGTGCTGGCCGTAGGGCTGAACTATGACGAGCACGCGAGCGAACTCAACCTCGACAATGATTCCGGCCCCGTGCTGTTTTCCCTGTTTCCCAATTCGCTGAATGGTCACGGGCAGGATGTTCCGATCCCCACCCACTTAAGCGAAGAGGTGGACTACGAGGGCGAACTCGGGGTCATTATCGGGAAAGCGGCGAAGAACGTTCGCGTTGAGGATGCGCTCGACTACGTGTTCGGATACACCGTCGTGAACGACATCACCGCCAGAAACATCCAGTTTTCCGAGCCGCAGTGGTCGCGGTGCAAGTCGTTTGACGGCTTTTCTCCTGTTGGGCCGGTCGTGGTGACCTCAGATGAGATCCCAGATCCGCATGCGCTGCACCTCACCACAGATGTCGACGGGTTGCGGGTGCAAGATTCCACGACCGAATTCATGATTCGCTCAATCCCCCAGCTCATCGCCGCGATCTCGCAGTCGTTGACACTGTTGCCCGGCACGCTCATCTCGACGGGTTCGCCGGGTGGTGCAGGCCGCTCGCGCAAGCCGCCACTGTACCTCATGCCAGGCACCGAGGTGACCGTCACCATTGAAGGTATCGGCTCGCTGACCTCGCACTGCGTGCGTGCGCGGTTAGACCTCGCCGCGTTCGCTTTCAATGTGCGGGATGGGTCCGGTCTCTGGAGCAGGCTCGAGCCCCGCGAGGCGGGCTGGCTGCAGGATCTCGGCCAGCTGCTCGGCGTTCAAAAGACCGCGTGAGATCACGAGCTCGGCGACCTTCGCGTTCGTGGCGAGAGCTTCCTTTGCGAGCTTCGAAGCTTCCGCGTACCCGATGACGGGTGCCAAGGCGGTGATGACCGTGACCGAGCGAGCGACGGTGTCGGCCAGATGGTCTTCATTCGCGGTGATGCCGTCGACGCAGTTGACTCGGAGCGTCTGGCACGCGCGCTCAAGCCAGGTGATGGACTGGAAGAGCGAGTGAGCGATGATCGGCTCGAACGCATTGAGCTGCAGCTGACCTGCCTCCACCGCCATGGAAATGGTGACATCGGCACCAGCAACGGAGTAGGCCACCTGAGAGACGGCTTCCGGGATCACCGGGTTGACCTTGCCTGGCATGATCGACGAGCCCGCCTGACGCGCCGGAAGGTTGATTTCACCGAATCCGGCCTGCGGCCCGGAGGAGAGGAGCCGAAGGTCGTTCGAGATCTTCGAGAGTTTCAGTGCGCTGCGCTTGAGCGCACCAGAGAAGGTAATGAACACGCCCGTGTCGCTCGTCGATTCGACAAGGTCGCCCGCGCTGACAAGCTCGAGGCCCGTGATGTCTCGAAGGTGGCGCACGACGGCTTCCTTGTATCCACGGGGTGCGTTGATTCCCGTGCCAATTGCGGTGGCGCCCATGTTGACCTCGAGCAGGAGGGTGACAGCTTCCCTGAGCCGATCGATGTCCTCGCGCAGCGTCACCGCGAACGCGTTGAACTCCTGTCCCAGTGTCATCGGCACGGCATCTTGCAGCTGGGTGCGACCAACCTTGATGATGTGGGCAAATTCACGACCCTTTGCGGCGAACGAATCTGCCAGAAGTGCAAGTTCGTCGAGCAAGCTCGTGAGGGAAAAAGCAAGCGCGATCTTGATCGCGGTGGGGTACGTATCGTTCGTCGACTGACTGTGGTTCGTGTGATCGTTCGGGTTAATGAACGAGTAGTCACCCTTCTGACGGCCGGCAAGCTCGAGCGCGCGGTTGGTGATGACCTCGTTCGCGT
This sequence comes from Leucobacter fengyongliangi, assembly GCF_050971685.1. Classification (NCBI taxonomy): domain Bacteria; kingdom Bacillati; phylum Actinomycetota; class Actinomycetes; order Micrococcales; family Microbacteriaceae; genus Leucobacter; species Leucobacter fengyongliangi. Next base: position 103,474 of record NZ_JBPCEU010000003.1, read on the forward strand.
TCATGTTGGTGGAGGTGCCGGCACCGCCCTGCACGACTCCAACGACGAACTGATCGAGCAGCATGCCGCTCTTCACTTCCTCGCAGGCGCGATCAATCAGGGTGACCCGCTGTTCGTCCAGTGCGCCGATCTCGAGGTTGGCCCGCGCCGCAGCCTGCTTGACACACGCAAACGCGCGCACAAAGTCTGGATAGACCGAGATCGGGCGGCGAGCGATGGAGAAGTTCTCTTGCGCTCTCGCGGTGTGCACCCCCCAGTACGCGGCGGAGGGCACCTCAACACTGCCAAGCGAGTCGGTTTCAGTGCGGGTCTGGGATGACAGGAAGTCACTCACGGTATTCGGCTCCGAAGATAGACGTGAGCGGCGGAACGAGCCGCCGCAGTACGGCACCAAGCCTACCCGGCTCCGGTGCCGAGTTGGGCATGCGCGCGGCCTGTTCCGAGCACTACTTGGCGCGGGAGAATGCTAGAACTTGCCACCCATGTCGAGCAGTCGACGGATTCGATCAGGAATCGGCGGGTGGGTCGCAAACAGCCGCTGCGCGAGCCCGGGCTTCAGCGGGTCCGCGATCCACAGGTGAGCCATGCTGCTGCTCTGTTTTTGCAGCGGTCGCCCGTATTCAGAGAGCTTGTGTAGGGCACTTGCGAGTCCCTCGGGATTGCGCGTGGTGAGCGCGCCGGTTGCATCAGCCAGGTACTCGCGTTGTCGGGAGACTGCCAACTGCACCATGCTCGCGACGATCGGCGCTACGACCATGGCGACAAGCCCGAATATCAAGACCACCGGGTTGCTGTTGTTGCGGCTAAAGAAGGCAATTCGAACAAACATGTCTGCGAGCATGCCCACCGCCACAACGAGCCCATAGACGATCATCGACACACGAATGTCATAGTTGCGCACGTGACCGAGTTCGTGCGCCATGACGCCTTCAAGCTCGGCATCGGTCATGATCTCAAGCAGCCCGGTGGTCGCCGCAACCATGGCGTTCTCGGGATTTCTGCCCGTCGCAAAGGCGTTTGGTGCCGGGTCAGTGACCAGGTAGACCTCCGGCATCGGAGTGCCCGTGGTGATAGCCAGGTTCTCAACTATGCGGTAAAGCCTCGGGTTATCTGCCTCGGTGATCTGCCGAGCGCCGCTCATCGCGATCGCCTGCTTGCCCGCCGAGAAGTACTGGAAGGCCGCGTAGCCGCCCGCGAAGAGCACCACCCAGATCACGATTGCTGCCGAGTTGTAGATGTGCGACGCGAGAAGACCGAGCCCGGCGATAATTACGAGGAAAAGCAGAATGATGAGGACGCTATTGATCTTATTGCGCCGAATTGCGCGATACACCGCGGCCTCCGCTTAGAACTGGATACGCGGCGGTTCCGAAATTGCCGCGACATCTTCGACCTCGAAAAACTCGCGCGCCGTGAAGCCAAACATCTTTGCAAAGATGTTGTTGGGAAAGATCTGAATCTTCGTGTTCAGCTCACGCACGCCGCCATTGAAGAATCGGCGAGCCGCCTGAATCTTGTTCTCCGTGTCGACGAGATCGCTCTGGAGCTGCAGAAAGTTCTGGCTCGCTTGCAACTGCGGGTAGGCCTCTGCCACTGCGAAGATGCTTTTCAAGGCCTGCTGCATGTGACCCTCTGCGACCGAGGCCTCTGCCGGGCCCTGCGCCGAGATCGTCTCGGCCCGAGCCTGGGTGACCGATTCGAAAACGCCCCGCTCATGAGCCGCGTAGCCCTTGACCGTCTCAACGAGGGTGGGGATCAGATCGGCACGACGCTTCAACTGCACCGTGATGTCACTCCACGCCTCGTCGACCCGAACGCGCAGGGTGACCAGCGAGTTATACGTTGCCCAAACATAGATGCCCAGAATCACAATGATTCCGACGGCGACAAGGATTGCGATCAGTGAGCCACTCATGGTCGGAATCCTATCTGTGTCTTCCCCGAATTCGCTGTGTGTCGGGCTGTCCCGACCCTACGTGCCGAGGGTGCGATCTAGGGTCGGATTCGTGAACACCCGTTCGGGATCGAGCCGATCGCGAACCTGAGCGAAATCTTCAAACCTCGGGTAACACTCACAAAGCTGAGCTGCATCTCGCGTGTGCATCTTGCCCCAGTGCGGTCGGCCGCCGTGAGCAACAAGAATGGCTTCAGCTGCGCGGAAATATTCCTGAAACGGCTCTTTCCAGTAGCGGTGAATCGCCACATAGCCGCTGTCACGGCCGTGCGCCGTCGACATCCATAGGTCGTCGGCGGCGGATCGAACCTCGATCGGAAACGACACCCGGAATCTCTGCCGCTCAATCATGGTCTGTAGCTCGCGCACCGCCGCGGGAACTTCTGCGAGCGGAAGGGCATACTCCATCTCACGAAACCGCACTCTTCTGCGCGTGGTGAAGATTCGATGGGATTCGTCGCTGTAGTCACGACGGCTCGAGATTGACTGAATTGTCCGATTCAAAGTGGGGATTGCGCTCGGCACTCGTCGCTCGGCGGCGACGACGGTGCCGAACACGAAGTTGTTCACGAACTCCTCATCGACAAATCGAGCAACTGACGTGAGTGGCCTGGCAACATCTTCTACTGGCATCCGATGGTTCGTCTTCGTGCGCGTGCCTTCGGTGTGCGGAAACCAGTAGAACTCGAAGTGATCCACCTCCCGGTTTCGCTCTTCGAACGCGTCGAGCACCTCAGCGAGCGGCACCGGTGCCTCAACCGCGCGCAGCAGGAAGCGCGGCACACACTGCACGGTCACCGTCACCACCACCCCGAGCGCGCCCAGACCAAGGGCAATGGCCGGAAGCAGTTCCGCGTGCTGCGTTTCACTCACCGAAAGCACCTCGCCGATTCCCGTGACGATCGTCGCACCCACAATGCGTGTGGAAATTCCACCGAAGCGCAAACCTGTGCCGTGCGTGCCGGTCTGCGTTGCCCCGGTGATGGTCTGCCGATCCACATCGCCCATGTTTTCGAGGGCGAGACCGAGCGGATTCAGAATCGCGGGAAGCTCCCACAGGTGCGTGCCCGCCCACAGGGTGACCTGGCCGCGCTCAAGGTCGACATCAACGAGCCCGCGCATGCGGCTCATATCGAGGCGGATGCCGTCGGTCGCGCCGATTCCGCTGAAGCTGTGGGAGGCCCCAATGGGTTTAATCGTGTGCCCGGTCTCGAGTGCGCGCAGCACCGCGAGTCGCACCTGTTCCACGCTGCGCGGCGCGACCACGAGCGCGGGCTCCGAGCGTTCGCTTCTCGCCCAATTGGTCCAATACCGGCTCACAGAAATGACCGCCCTTCGCCACGATAAGTCGCCAGTGGATCGCCCCCGACCCCAGCGCACACCGGCACCACCGCATCGACATGTTCCATGGGTTCTCCTGACTTGGTGTGTCGCAACCACACGCGATCGCCGATGGCCAAAGAACGGGCGGCCGCTCCACTCACCGGGGTCTGCACCTCACCCGCGCCCTCACGCGGTGCAAACCGCAGGTGCTGTGGCCACACCACCTGCGGTAGTCGGTCGGCCCCAGGAGGTCCGGATGCGATCCACCCGCCCCCGAGAAGAGTGACGGTATCTGCGCGTGGCCTGCGCACAACGTCGAGTGCAAATGCCACGGCGGGCGCAGGCGCGAACTCGCGGTAGTGATCAAAGAGATGCGGGCCGAAAAGACCACTTCCGGCCGCGACCTCTGTGACGACTTCTTCGGCAGCCGTGCGCTCAAGCGAGCCGGTGCCACCGGCATTCACAAATTCAAGCGGGGAAATCTGACTCACGGCCGCGACGGCCTGCGCTCGTCGCTCCCGAAGCTCGGTGCCACTTGCACGCTGCACTTCACGGAGTAAGGTGCCGAGGAGTGGACGACCAGCCGGGGCGTTTGCGACCCCGGCAATCTGCGCCTCGTATGACATGATCCCCACAAGTCGGAAGCCAGGTCGCCTCACGACCTGTTCGGCGAGTTCGCGCAGTGCCACCGCCGTTCGCACCGGAGAACGCAGCACCCCGACGTGTCCGAGGAGAGGAGCCTCCCACGAGGCATCAAAATCGAGGCAAACGCGAAGCTCTGCTCGCTTGTGATGGGGGGCGACGGCATCGATGAGGTCGAGCTGTTCGAGGCTGTCGATCATCACCGTCACCCTGCTGGCAGCGCGGGCATCGGTACCGAGCGCGGCGATCGCCGCGCGATCCACTGTGGGATAGCCGAGCACGACATCGTCGATAGTCTCGGCGAGCCAGAGTGCTTCTGGCAACGTGTAGGCAAGCACGCCGCGATAGCCCGGCAGTGCGAGTACAGCCTCGAGCACTCCCCGCACCCGGATCGACTTCGAAGCAATACGGATCGGCAGACCGCCGGCCCGCCGCGTCAGGTCTGTCGCATTCGCATGTAGCGCGTCGAGGCTGAGCGCAACAACCGGGGCGCTCAGGTGCGCTGTTGCCGAGGTGAGGCCCTGCCAAAACTCCGCCGGACGGGTCCACATGCGACGCGATGCCACCGCTCGCAAGCTGGGAGCCGCGAGATCAACAGTCATGCCTGCAGCCTAATACCGGCTAGTCGCGGCGACCTCGGCGCGCGCGGAAGCGCCGCACGCGAAGGTACAGCGCAAGCACGACGACCACCAGGATGACGATAATGAGGACGAGTTTTGCAAAGGCCACGTTCACAACTTACCCGGTGAGGTTTGACTCGATCATGCGAGTCCCCCTGCTGGGACTCGAACCCAGACTGCGACGATTTTAAGTCGTCTGCCTCTGCCAATTGGGCTACAGGGGGAAACTCGGCCTCACGCAACACCCGAGTGCAATGTGCCGGGGGGGGTGATCAGTCGCAATCACCCCGAAGTGCCATTCGAACCGCACGGGCCAGCTCAGAGCCTACCAACTGCGGCTACCCTGGGCACAAGTGAGCCCCGAGTTGGGCAGAACTCGGGGCTCACGGCGTGGTGTGGATCCTGACCTGGGCAGATACCAGGATCCACAGTCTGTGGGCTCGCGATGGCGAGCGTTGGTTAGGCTCCGAGCCGCTCCCGCAGCGCGTGGAGCTCGGTGCGGAGCTGCTCCGGGAGTCGGTCGCCGAACTGCTCGAAGAACTCCTCGGTCAGCGCGCACTCATCAAGCCACGACTGTCGATCGATCGCGAAGATCTCGTCTAGATCTTCCGCCACCTCTTCGATCCCGGTAAGGTTCAACTCGCCCTCCGCGGGCAGCAGGCCGATTGCGGTCTCGCGACCGGTGACTTCTCCCTCAAGGCTCCGGATAGCCCAGTCGATCACGCGCGAGTTGTCACCGAAGCCTGGCCACAGGTAGCGCCCGTCGGTGCCCTTACGGAACCAGTTGACCTGGAAGATCTTCGGGGCGTTCTCGCCGAGCGTCTCGCCCATCTTCAGCCAGTGACCCCAGTAGTCGGCCATGTTGTAGCCGCAGAACGGCAGCATAGCGAAGGGATCCCTGCGGAGTTCACCAACTGTTCCCTCCTGAGCGGCGGTCTTCTCGGACGAAATCGTCGCACCCACGAAGACGCCATGCTCCCACGAAAGTGAACGAGCCACCAACGGTACGTTCGTTGCGCGGCGACCACCGAAGAGAATGAGATCGATGGGCACACCGTCTTGCTCGAACCAGGCATCGGCGAGCGTGGGGGTCTGCTGGATTGGCACGGTGAACCGAGAGTTCGGGTGTGCGGCGACCCGACCGGACTCTGGAGTCCATTCGTTGCCCCGCCAGTCGATCAGGTGCTCGGGCACCGAGTCGGTCTTCCCCTCCCACCACACATCGCCGTCGTCCGTGAGCGCGACGTTGGTGTAGATGGTGTTTCCCCAGAGGGTCTCCATCGCGACCGGATTGGTCGATTCACCAGTTCCCGGTGCGACGCCGAAGAATCCCGCCTCAGGATTGATCGCGTAGAGACGACCGTCAGCTCCGGGACGCAGCCAGGCAATGTCGTCACCGATCGTCTCGACCGTCCAGCCGGGTATCGTGGGCTGCAGCATCGCGAGGTTCGTCTTGCCACACGCCGACGGGAACGCCGCGGAGAGGTGGTATGACTTTCCGGTGTCGCTGTTGGTGAGCTTCAGGAGCAGCATGTGCTCGGCGAGCCACCCCTCGTTCTTGCCCATCACACTTGCGATCCGCAACGCGAAGCACTTCTTCGACAGCAGTGCATTGCCGCCGTACCCCGAACCGTACGACCACACCTCAAGCGTCTCGGGGAAGTGCGTAATGTACTTCGTGTCGTTGCAGGGCCAAGCGACGTCTTCCGCGCCGTCAAGCAGCGGGGCACCAACCGAATGAACGGTGCGCACCCACAGGCTGCCCGGCGTGATTCCATCGAGGGCGGCCTGACCCATGCGGGTCATGATCCGCATGTTCAGCACGGCATACGGCGAATCAGTGATCTGAATGCCGAGCTGGGTAATCGCGCCACCCACCGGGCCCATCGAGAAGGGAACCACGTAGAGGGTGCGGCCGCGCATCGAACCAGTGAATAGCGGCATGATCTCGGCCTTCATGTCAGCCGGCGTGCGCCAATTGTTCGTGGGTCCGGCGTCAGCCTCGTTCTCGGTGCAGATGAAGGTGCGATCCTCCACGCGAGCGACATCGCCAGGGTGAGACCGCGCGAGGTAGCTCCCCGGTCGCAGGTTCTTGTTGAGCGGGATCAGGGATCCAGCTTCGACCATCTCCGCGGTGAGACGATCCCACTCGTCCTGCGAACCGTCACACCACACGATCGCGTCTGGTTGCGTCAGCGTGGCGACTTCAGTCACCCACTGCACCACTTCTGGGTTGGAAGTGGTTGCTCCTTCGGCCACCTTTTCGGCGATCGAATCGTTCATCTCGAGAGTCGAGGCGCTGCCCATAACGTTCGTTCTCCTTGATAAGAAACTGCTGTTCCTCCATTCTGGGTGAACTGCGGGTGTCTCCCCCGTGAATTCAGTGAGTAAAGAATTGGCTTTTTTGACTTATAGTCAATACATGGCACCTGAGTCGACCCCGAACCTCGGAAATGATGCATTCCAGCGGCTGATCATTGGAAAACGGATCCGCCATTTTCGAACTCACGCGGGCCTCACTCTTGACCAGCTTGGCGAGCGGGTCGGCGTGGGAAGCAGTCAGCTTTCCCTGGTGGAGAACGGGCGGCGCGAGCCGCGGCTGACGCTCCTCCAAAGCATCGCGCGCGAACTCGGGGTCGACAGCTCCGACCTGCTCCGGGAGGAGGCGCCAGATCACCGAAGTGCCCTTGAGATCGAACTCGAACGAGCGCAGACCACACCGGCGTACCTGCAGCTCAATCTCCCGCACGTGCGGGCACCGCGAACCTTGAGTGATGAGGCGCTCGAGTCAATTGTTGGGCTGCATCGGGAACTCGCCCGTCGTTCTCGCGCGGCAGCCGCGACTCCCGAGGAGGCGCGGCGTGCGAACACGAAGATCCGCCTCCACATGCGTGAGCGTGACAACTACTTGCCAGATATCGAGCGTGTGGCTGAGGAGCTGATGGCGAGCATTGGCCACTCGACGAGCGCGGTCACCCACCGCGAGGTTGCGGTACTCGCCGAACGACTCGGTTTCACACTTATTTTTGCCGATGATCTTCCCTCGAATACCCGCAGCATTACCGACCTCGAAAATGGTCGAATTTATCTCCCGCCGGCCTCGATTCCAGGAGGCCATGGGCTGCGTTCGCTCGCGCTTCAGGCAATGGGGCACCGGGTGCTTGGGCATGACCGGCCGTCAAGTTACGCCGAATTTCTCGAGCAGCGACTGCAAATCAATTATTTTGCTGCTGCCTGCCTGCTGCCCGAGACTCACGCCGCGGCGTTTCTCCAAGACGCGAAGCGTGAACGAAATCTGGCAATCGAGGATCTCCGCGACGCATTCGGGGTCACCCATGAGGCGGCCGCGCACCGCTTCACGAACCTCGCCACGAAGCATCTCGGACTTAGGGTGCACCACTATCGACTCGATACCGCGGGGGTGCTCGTGCGGGGCTATGAGAACGACGGCACGCCCTTCCCCGAAGACAATACCGGAGCGGTGGAGGGCCAGGTCGTCTGCCGCAACTGGGCGGGCCGCACCGCGTTCGACCGCACCAATCGCACGAGCGAGTTCTATCAGTACACGGATACCCCGGTCGGTACCTTTTGGTCGAGCGTGCAGTCGGGCGACACCGCTCAGGGGCAATTCTCGATCGCCTGTGGGGTGGCCTTCAACGACGCGAAGTGGTTTCGTGGGCGCGACACCACTGCCCGCACCAGGTCGACCTGCCCCGACCCCACGTGTTGTCGCACGCCAGATAGCCAGCTACTCGAACGCTGGGATGGCAAGGCGTGGCCGAGTGCCCGCATGCACGCCCACGTGCTTTCGCCGCTCCCCACAGGCACCTTCCCTGGTGTCGACGACACCGAGATGTACGAGTTCTTGAGCAACCACGCGCCCCAGGGCTAACGCAGAACGGGTTACGCCTTCGGGCGGGAGGCGAACTCCTCGAAGATCGCCCGCGGCTCGGTCACCGCTTCGATATTCACCACGTCGCGACCCAGGAAGAAGTGCGAGGCCCAGCCACCAAACACCCGCCACTTCCGCTCCCACGACGGAATCGCAAGACCGTGATAGAAGCGGTGCGCGAGCCACGCAAAGTAGCCCTTCATCGCGAAGTTCCCTGACTGGAAGACGCCCGTGTTGATACCCAGGCCCGCGACCGCACCCGCGTTCTTATGGCTGTACTCACGCACACCCTCACCACGGAGATCCGCGACAATGTTCTTCGCGAGGAGCTTGCCCTGACGCACCGCGTGCTGCGCGTTCGGAACACAGAACCCGCCAGGGCCCGGCGTCGCCGACGTATCCGGCACCTGCGACGTGTCGCCCGCGGTCCACGCACCCGCAAGCTCAGCGCCGTCTTCGGTCGTGATCTTCAGGTTCGGGCTCGCCACCACGTGACCGCGCGGCCCGATCGGCAGATCGGTTCCCCGCAAGAACGGACGGGGCATGACACCAGCCGTCCACACGATCAAATCGCTCTCAAACGACTCGCCGGTGGAGAGCTCGATCTTTCCGTCCAGAGCGCTCGAGAGCTGCGTGTCGAGGTGAATGTTCACCCCGCGACGGGTCTGATCCTTGATCACCCATTCCGACGTTTCGAGCGACACCTCGGGCATGATGCGCCCCATGGCCTCGACGAGGTGGAACTTCGTCTCGTCAAACGTGATCTCGGGGTACCGGCGCAACAGCGACGTGGCGAATGACCGCAGCTCGCTGATCGTCTCGATTCCGGCGAACCCGCCGCCGACAACGGTGACGGTGAGGAGGCGATCGCGCTCCGCGGAACCCTTGGGCAGTGACGCTGCACGCTCGAAGTTGCCCACCATGCGATCGCGCACAGCCACCGCTTCTTCAATCGTCTTCATCCCGATCGCCTGATCGGCAACCCCGGGAATCGGGAAGGTGCGAGAGACCGACCCTGTCGTGACCACGATGTGGTCATAGGCGAACTCGAACGGCTCCCCCACCTCGGGGGTCACCGTCGCGGTCTTCGCCGCGTGCGAGATCGCAGTGACCTTGCCGGCAATGTTGTGCGTGCTGGCAAGGTGCCGACGCCGCGCGACGACCGCGTGCCGCGGCTCGATCGAACCCGAAGCCACCTCGGGCAGGAACGGCAGATACGCCATGTACGGCAGCGGATCCACAATCGTCACCTCGGCCTCACCCGCACGCAACAACTTCTCCAGCTTCCACGCCGTGTAGAACCCGGCGTATCCGCCACCAACGATCAAAATCTTCTTCGCCACGAAGCTGTCTCCCTAGAGCGCGATGCAGAGGATCAGTGCCCGACTGCCTTCGGGCACAGAAAAATTCGGGCGACATTCACCCGACTCACACATCTTAATACGATTGCCGCGAGGTCCCGACCGAAGCTGCGGCAAGCCTGCACCATTCGCGTGATTTTGACATCTGCCTAGGCAGTGACCGCAGGTTCTGCGGAAGGCGACCAGCCGCACCGTTCGAGCGCGAGGTCACCGATCGGATTCACCCCTGGTCCTGCCGCGAGAGCGTGTCCGATCAGCGCGTGCAAGCACTTCACTCGATTCGGCATCCCGCCCGCGCTCACCCCCGCGAGTTCCGGCACCTCCCCGACGCTGTTGCGATCCTCAATGTATTGCTCGTGGGCGCGCGCGTACTGAGCGCGAATGGCCTCGTCCTCGGCAAGCAGGTCATTGAACTCGTTCATGACCCCGACCGCCTCAAGCCGAGAGGCCGCTGCGACCGCTTCGGGGTGGCACAGGTAGTAGAACGTGGGGAACGGACTGCCGTCTTGGAGCCGCGGAGCGGTCGCGACCACCGTGGGGCTTCCGTCAGCAGTCCGGGCCGCGATTCCCACAACCCCGCGCGCCTCGCGGCCGAGCTGCTCGCTCACCGCGGCAATGTCGGTCTCTGTGGGCTCGGTGTATGGTGGCCGACTCACTCGACACTCTCCTCTTCGGTTGGTAGTGGTGCGGGGTTCTCTGCGGCGGGTGCAATAGTGACGGCCGGAGCTACCGGGTCCGCCTGTGCGCCGGGCAAGTCCGCGGGACTCGCGCTCGTCGTACCCGCGATGAGCGTCGAGGAGACAAGCGAACTCACCCAGTTGCGCTCGATGCGTGTGAGCTTCTCGCTCGTCTCCTCGACCGAGTCCGCGGGAATCACAACGTCGTCGATGACGTTCAGTTGAGTTTCACCCGGCATGACGTAGAACAAGCGCCCTCGCGCCTGCGAGCGCACATACGCTGGATCTTGCCATTTCAAACGCTCGGCATCTGCCTCAGCCACAGCATCACGGCTGAGTCTGACGCTCTCGCGCAACTCGGCAAGTTCTCGCTGTTGCTGCACATAGGTGGACAGCGTCGGGCTCACAATAATGGCACCGACCGCGATCAACGCGACGATCAATATCGTGAACCCGCTGAAGCGGAGACTGGCAACCCAGTCCCCCACTTCATCGAATATTCGCCACACCATCCTGTGTGCCGCTTTCGTGAACCGGCCCGCCGCCAGTTACTTCGCGGTGAAGCGCGGGAACGCACCCCGACCGGCGTAGCGTGCCGCGGAACCAAGCTCTTCCTCGATGCGCAGCAGCTGGTTGTACTTGGCCACACGCTCGCTGCGCGCGGGAGCCCCGGTCTTGATCTGACCGCAATCGGTCGCCACCGCCAGGTCGGCAATGGTCACGTCTTCAGTTTCGCCCGAGCGATGCGACAGGATCGCCGTGTACCCCGACCGCTGCGCGAGCTTCACGGCGTCGAGCGTCTCGGTGAGCGTGCCAATCTGGTTGACCTTCACCAGGAGTGAGTTTCCGCAGCCCTGTGCGATGCCGTCGGCCAGTCGGGCCGGGTTCGTCACGAACAGGTCGTCTCCGACCAGCTGAACCCGATCCCCGAGTTCAGCGGTGAGCTGGCGCCAGCCTTCCCAGTCGTCTTCTGCAAGCGGATCCTCAATCGACACGAGGGGGTACCGCTCGATGAGATCTGCGTAGTACGCGATCATGTCGGTGGCGCTGCGCTCTTGACCCTCGAAGCGATAGGTGCCTCCCTCAAAGAACTCAGTCGACGCCACATCCAGCGCAAGTGCGATGTCGCGGCCGGGCACGTAGCCGGCGCGTTCGATTGCCTCGACGATGAGGTCGAGGGCTGCGGAGTTGTGTGGCAGGTCGGGCGCGAATCCACCCTCGTCACCGAGTGCGGTCGCGTATCCCTTTTCTTTCAGTAGCGCCTTGAGCGAGTGGTACACCTCTACACCCCAGCGCAGGCCCTCCGAGAACGTGTCTGCCCCCAGGGGCACCGCCATGAACTCCTGAATGTCGACACCGGTGTCGGCGTGTGCGCCACCATTGATGATGTTCATGAGCGGCACGGGCAGGGTGTGTGCGGTCGGGCCACCGAGGTAGCGGTACAGCGGCAGATCGGCCGAATCAGCTGCGGCATGCGCCACGGCAAGACTGACGCCGAGAATCGCGTTTGCGCCAACACGCTGCTTGTTCTCGGTGCCATCGATCTCCATCAGCGCCTGATCGATCAGCCGCTGATCGTCGGCGGCAAGCTCCTCGATCGCCGGGCCGAGCTCGTCGAACACGGCATCGACGGCCTGGGTGACGCCCTTACCCAGGTAGCGGGCTGGGTCGCCATCACGTAGTTCGTACGCTTCGAAGGCTCCGGTTGAGGCGCCCGATGGCACTGCCGCGCGGCCCACTGAGCCATCGGTCAGGCCAACTTCGACCTCCACAGTCGGGTTGCCGCGCGAATCGAGAATCTCGCGAGCGATTACCGCGTCGATAAATGCCACCGTGCACTCCTTGCATGTTGAGCTGCTGTTGCGTTGTGTATCAAAGCCAGTGGCGCGTGCGCGCCGGGAGTAAGTCTAACCGCGCCCAAGCTCGCGTAGCTCCAACGAATCACGTTCACGCTCGCCCGCCCGGACGTTGGCGAAGCGCGTGAAGCCCTCACCTGAGAGCCGGTCGAGCAGCGCCTTCATGTTCTTCTGTCGACGCTCCAGCCGCACCCGATGCCCCTCGCTGATGAGCTGACGCTTCAACGCGGACAGGTCGGCCGGATTGGCATCAGCGTCGAAGACGAGCGCAACCGACTCGGGCCCCTCGTGCTCGGGCAGCTCAATCAGGTCGACGACTCGTTCAAACCCAATGGAGAACCCGACCGCGGGAACGTCCTGACCGAGGAAGCGACCCACCATTCCGTCGTAGCGACCTCCGCCACCGACGGAACTCCCCGACCCAGGGTGCGCGACCTCGAAAATCGTGCCCGTGTAGTACCCCATCCCTCGCACGAGCGTCGGGTCGAAGCGAATCTCGACCCCTACGGGCAGCGCCCCCACGAGCGCATCGCCGATCGCGGCCAGATTGTCGACCCCTGCCTGCGCGGCCCCCTCGGGCAACGCGGATGAAATCGACTCGCGGGTCAACGCAATACCGTCGCCAGCAAGCAGCGGTTCGACCCGCGAGAGCACGGTACCCAGTGCCGCCGCACCGGTCGCGTCAAGTTCAGTCAGCTCGTCGATGACCCCTGAGGTACCGATCTTGTCGAGCTTGTCGATACTGATGAGTGCCCGGTCATGCAGCGAAGCGGCAAAGCCGCAGTAGTCGAGCAGACCAAACAGAATGCGTCGGTCATTCACTCGAATCACGCACCCCTCAAGACCGAGCGCCGAGAGAGCCTGCGAGGTGGCCGTGATGAGTTCGACCTCGGCCAGCATGCCCGGTTCGCCAATGATGTCGATGTCGGCCTGCACGAACTGCCGGTATCGCCCCTTCTGCGGCCGTTCAGCACGCCACACCGGCGCGATCTGAATGGCACGAAAAACTGGTGGCAACTCGGCTCGATGACTTGCGTAGAAGCGTGTGAGCGGCACGGTGAGGTCAAAACGCAAGCCGAGGTCCGCGAGATCATCCGGGGTGCCCATCGATGCCGCTGCGGCGAGCGCGTCAGACGTGATGCCCCGCTTGAGGATGGAGAACGACAGCTTCTCGTTGTCGCCACCGAGCCCCGCGTGTAGGCGCGCCCAGTCCTCCACGACGGGAGTCTCGATCTCGTCGAATCCGTGGGCGCGATAGACCCCGCGAATCACGCCGAGCGCGTGCTCCCTCCGCGCCTTATCTGCGGGCAGAAAATCGCGCATCCCGCGGGGCGGGTTTACCTGTGTGGCCATGGTTCCCTATTCTCCCACGTGCCGGTCGACAAGCCGCGCGGTCGCGAGCCGCAGCGCACGGTCGGGGTCAATCCCCTCCGCGTTCGCCCGAACGACCAGCGCAAGCAGCGCGTCGCCGATCTCCATGCCCGAGTCGTCGCGATCCACCGAATCGGCAGTTCGCGTCGGTTCAGAGCCTTCTACCGTCATCGCAGGGGTGTGGATCGCGACCGCACTGCCGGGGTCGAACAATCGAGCGCGCTTCAGCCGCTCCACCACCTTCGCGGCGCGGGCCAGCGTCGGCATGTCACGGGGGATGCCGTCGAGCGCACCACGCGAACCGCGCCGCTCCCCCACGGCGTCCTCCTTCAGGCGCTCCCACTCGGCGTTCAGTTCCTCAACCGACATGTATCCTCGATCACCAAACACGTGGGGGTGCCTCGCGATGAGCTTCTCGTTCAGCGCCTGCGCAACCGAGTCGAAGTCGTATCCCTCACCGTCTCGCTCGGCGATGGCTGCGTGAAACAACACCTGGTAGAGCACGTCGCCCAGCTCACCTGCTATTTCGCTCGGCGGGAGCTGACGATCGATTGCGTCAATCAGCTCCGCGGTTTCCTCAACGAGAAACGGACTGAGCGATTCGTGAGTCTGTGTGGCGTGCCAGGCACACCCACCCGGCCACACTAGCTGTCGGATGGTTGCGCGAATGCCGCCGAGTTCGGCACTGGGTGGTGGAACTTCAGGGGTGGATTGTGGCGTGCCCATAGCGGCACCCTACCGCCTGCACACCCACCTTCGCGTGGCATCGGGCACTCAGCGAACGCCATCTTTCGCTCGTTAGGATCACCATATGGTCAAGGGAATGAACGTGGCGCGGCTCGCCCTCGCGATCTCTGCGGTGTCCCTCGTCGCGTCGGTGTCGGCCTGTGCCGCCGAGCCAGCCGCACAGGAGGCGGCACCCTATAAGGCACCAACCATGGCCCCCGAGCAGTCGGTGAGTGAGGCTTGCGGGCTCTCTCGCGACGAAGTGGATCGTCTGGTGGTAATGGCGGAGGAATCAGTGAAGGCCGGCCTGGAAGAGGCTGGCAAAGATCTCCTGCGCGGCGAAATGCCATCGTTTGGTTTCCTCACGCAGTCTGTGTCTGGATCGTTTGAGCTGACGCAAGAGACCATCACGAACTCAGAAGTCTCCGCGGCGATCGGGCGGATCACAGACGGATTCACGGGATTTCAAGACATCGAACAACCAGGTTCGATTCTGGGGGTGCCCGCCTACCTCGCGGCGCTCAACGGCCAATTGGCTGCACTCACCGAGGCTGGGCAAGACCTCCGCACGCTCTGCAACTTCCAGTAGCGAGCTGTGAAAGGCCGGGCTCATCCTCGGGAGACGGCTACCCCGCAGACGCCTGAGCGTCGGGTTCCAGCAGCGTGGCGAGCACGCGACCGGTCCACGCAGCAATGTCGCCCTCGTCACCCATGTGTTTCTGCCCTACCCCGGCAAGCGGGCTCCGCGCTGATGCGGTGCCGCCAGGCAGGGGCACCTGCAGACTCTTTGTCGCCTCCGTGTAACGCGAACCCGGGTACATGCGGTTCATGCGCATGCGCCGTGAGTCGATCAGCGTCACCGGCTCGAGACGCAGTGCGGATCCGCTCGCGACGACCTTCGTCAGGCCGAGTCGCGCAGCTCGTCGCCTGAGGGCGGACACCGCGGCGAGTCGCTGCACCTCTGCGGGAAGCTCCCCGTAGCGATCGGTGAGTTCTTCGACGACGAGTGCGACGTGGTTTTCGGGTGCTTGCGGATGTGCCGCTGCCGAGAACTTCTGGTACGCCTCAAGTCGAAGTCGCTCGCTCTCGACGTAGTCCTCCGGGATGTGCGCGTCGACCGGCAGCTCGAGCACGAGCTCTGTCGCCCCGATGACATCCTCGCCTTTGAACGTCGCCACGGCCTCGCCAATCATTCTCAGGTACAGGTCGAACCCCACCCCCGCGATGTGGCCGGATTGTTCACCGCCCAGCAGATTTCCTGCGCCGCGCAGTTCGAGATCCTTCAAGGCCACCTGCATGCCCGAACCGAGCTCGTTATTCGTGGCGATCGTCTCGAGCCGCTCGTGCGCGTGTTCGGTCAACGGACGATCGGGGTCGTAGAGGAAGTAGGCGTAGGCCCGCTCCCGGCTGCGGCCGACGCGTCCACGCAGCTGATGCAGCTGGCTCAGGCCGTACTTGTCGGCCGCGTCGATGATGATGGTGTTCGCGTTGGCAATGTCAAGACCGGTCTCGATGATGGTGGTCGAGACGAGCACGTCGTACTTCCGCTCCCAGAAGTCGACCACGATCTGCTCAAGTTGTGCCTCACCGAGCTTGCCGTGCGCAACCGCCACTCGCGCCTCGGGCACGAGTTCCGAGATCTGAGCTGCCACGCGATTGATCGACTGCACCCGGTTGTGCACGAAGAAGATCTGACCCTCACGCATGAGCTCACGACGAATCGCGGCGGTGATCTGCTTGTCACTGCGTGGGCCCACGAAGGTGAGAATCGGGTGCCGATCTTCCGGCGCCGTGGCAAGAGTAGACATCTCACGGATGCCGGTGACGGCCATTTCCAGGGTGCGCGGGATCGGGGTGGCACTCATCGCGAGAATGTCGACACCGGTCTTCAGTTTCTTGAGCTTGTCCTTATGCTCCACGCCGAACCGCTGTTCCTCGTCAATCACGAGCAAACCGAGATCCTTATAGCGCACTGTGTCGGTCAGCAATCGGTGGGTTCCGATGACCACGTCGACGGTGCCCGCGGCGAGCCCCTCGATCGTGTCCTTCGATTCCTTCTCCGTCTGGAATCTGCTGAGCGCGCGCAGCTGCACCGGGAACCCGGCGAAACGATCCTGAAAGGTCTCGAGGTGTTGCTTGACGAGGAGGGTGGTGGGAACCAGCACCGCTACCTGCTTGCCGTCTTGCACTGCCTTAAACGCGGCGCGGATCGCGATCTCGGTCTTCCCGAAGCCGACGTCGCCAGAGACGAGTCGATCCATCGGGATCGGTCGCTCCATGTCACGTTTCACCTCGTCGATCGTGGTGAGCTGATCCACTGTCTCAACGTACGGGAACGCCTCTTCGAGCTCGTGCTGCCAGGGCGTGTCGGGCGAAAAGGCATGGCCGCCCGCAGCCACACGCGCGGAGTAGAGCTTGACCAACTCCACCGCGATGTCGCGAACCGCCTTGCGTGCCTTTTTCTTCGCGTTTGACCAGTCGCTTCCGCCCATCTTCGACAGCGGCGGTGCCTCACCGCCCACGTATCGCGACAGCTGATCGAGTTGGTCGGTCGGCACGTAGAGCTTGTCTCTGGGCATCCCTCGCTTGGAGGAAGCGTATTCGAGCACCAGATATTCCCGCAGTGCCTTCCCCGCGTCGCGACCCATGCCGGTCGGCACCATGCGCTGCGTCAGTTCGACGAACTGGCCGATACCGTGCGTCTCGTGCACCACGTAGTCGCCAGCGACAAGCTTCAGCGGGTCGACGACGTTCTTCGTGCGGCGCTTCGGGAGCTTCTGCCCGGCTCCTTGCTGCGAACTCACCGCACGTCCAAAGAACTCCACCTCGGTCGAGAAGAGCACCCGCGCCTCGGCGCTTTCGAAGCCGGCCCAGGCCGTGCCCGGCACGACATAGACAACGCGCTCGTCCAGCTCCGGGGGAAGCTCATCGACCATGCGTGCGGCGATGCCTGCGTCGGCGAGCACGTCGCGTGCGCGTTCGACGAGGCCCACGCCCTGTGCACTGACGATCACCGTCCAGCCCTCGCCAAGACGTTCGCTCAGATGGTGGATCGCCGAGGCTGTCGCCTCGGCTCCGGGAACCGGCCGCGGGAGCTGCTCGCTGCGCACCGTGACGAGACTGAAGTCAACCGATTCATCCTGCTCGAAGCTCGACAGTGTCCACCAGGAGTTCTCTCCCGCAGCATCTCGCAGTTCACGCATCGTGAGCATGCCGTGGTCATCGGTAGGCACCGGCGCCTCACCACCCGCTGTTGCGGCCGTCCAGGCCGCCTCCAGGAACTCGCGGTTGGTCTCAACGAGGCTGATGGCGCGGGTCGCGACACGCTCGGGCGAAATGACCGCCACAGCGGATCCCGCGGGCAAGAGTGCCGTGAATGGCGAGAGTTCGGGAACCAGTTGGGGCAGGAGACTCTCCATGCCCTCGACAGCGATTCCCTGGCTCACTTTCTCGAGCAGCGAACTCAGGGCAGGGAACTGCGGCAGCAGCGCAGCCGCACGCTCGCGCACATCATCGGTCAGCAGCAGCTCGCGCGCAGGCCACAATTCCACCTCGGCGATCGCCTCACCCGCGCTGCGCTGATCGGAGACCGCAAAGCGACGGATCTGGTCGATCTCGTCTCCGAAGAAATCGAGGCGCACCGCGTGGTCAAGCGTCGGTGGAAACACGTCAAGGATCCCGCCGCGCACCGCAAATTCCCCCCGGCGAGTCACCATGTCGACCCGGGTGTAGGCACTGTCGACCAGGGCGCGGGAGATGGAGTCAAGGCCGAGCGACTCCTCGCCCGCACGCAGCACAATCGGATCCGCGTGCGCGGCATGCGGCGACACGGGTTGCAGCGCCGCGCGCACCGAGGCGACGATTACGAGTGGCCGGGTGCCATCGTGCTCGCGCAGCGTATGCAGCACGATCGCACGCCTCCCCACGGTCTCCGCGCTCGGGCTGAGTCGCTCGTGCGGAAGCGTCTCCCATGCGGGAAACTCGACGGTCTGCGCCTCCGGCATGATCGACGCAAGTGCGGCGCGGAGCGAGTCTGCCTCGCGGCTGGTCGCGGCGATGAGCAGAAGCGGCCCAAAGCCGCCGCTTTCTCGCTTACGATGCAGTAACCCCGCGAGGAGCGCCGGCCGGAGCGACTCGCTGATCGCGAATTCCGCGTCGCGGTCAGCGTAGTTCAGCGCACGAACGAAGGACTCTGAGCGCTCGAGCAGCCGCTCGAGACCCGCGAGGCTCACTTCGCCCTCCCGTGAAACTTCTGTTGTGTCGCCAACAGGCCATCGGTGGTCAGCATCTCGGCCGCGTCTGCCGCGTCTTCGAGTAGCACTGCGAGCAGATCACGTTCGGAAGAGGCAAAGGGCTTCAACACATAATCTGCGGGATCCTGCTGACCGGGCGGGCGGCCGATCCCGATTCGTACGCGCAAGAACTCGGGGGTGTCCAGCGCCTTCGCGATATCACGCAGACCATTGTGGCCCCCGTGGCCGCCGCCCTGTTTGACCTTCACCGTATCGAAAGGCAGATCAAGCTCATCATGAAGCACGACCGTGCGATCGGCCGGGATGTCAAAATACCGGGCCAACCCGCTCACCGGGCCGCCAGAGGTATTCATGAAACCGTTTGACTTTGCCAAGATCAGCTTCGGGCCGCCAGGCGCGACCCGCCCCTCAGCCACGCGGGAGTTCGTACGATGCGAGACGAAACGGGCATCCGCGCGCGCGGCAAGCACATCAAGCACCATCTGCCCGACATTGTGCCGGGTTGCCTCGTACTTCGCGCCCGGGTTTCCAAGCCCAACAACCAGCCACGCGTCAGACACTTCTTCCCCCTCGATTTTGTGCTTGCGCCACCACATCACAATTCTCCTACTGAACGAACCGAGCCCGCCGGAATCGACCGTGTGGTCGCCCGGCGGGCTCGAGGTTTCCCGCGAAGCGGAATGTGCTACACAGCTGCGGCTGCGGCCTCGGCTGCCTCATCTTCGGCAGCCGTGCGCGGCGACACGATGTTTACCACGAGCTGCTCCGGGTCGTCGAGCAGCTCAGCGCCCTCGGGGAGGATCACTCCACCGGCGAGGATCTGGGTGCCGTCTTCGAGGCCCTCGACATTGATCTCCAGCGACTCGGGGATGGAAACTGCGGCTACGCTCAGACGCAGGGTGTTCATCTCCTGCAGCGCGTTCGCGCCAGCGAAGGGCTCGCCCACGATGCTCAGGTGGATCTCAACCTCGACCCGCTCGCCCTGGTTCACGACAACCAGGTCGACATGCTCGATCATCTGACGCACGTGATCCTTCTGCACGTCCTTGACGAGAACGAGCTGCTTCGCACCGTCAATGTCGAGCTCGATCAGCGCGTTCGAGTGGCGAACGATCAGGCCCAGCGGGTGGGTTTCAACCGAACGGTGGATCGGCTCGGTGCCGTGACCGTAAACAACCACGGGGGTGCGACCGGCAGCGCGAAGCTTACGGGCGACTCCCTTGCCGAAGGTCTCGCGGGCGACGGTCTCAAGCTTAAAGGTCTCGCTCATCAGTGTTCTCCTTGCGGGCTCTCGCCCAAACGAGGCGGGGCAACCCGCCAGTGTGTGATGTCTTGCCGAGTTGACGCAGCAAGAGGCCTCACTGGAGGCTCGCCCGCGTCGATTACGGATGCGTGCGCATCCCTCGCCGAAGTACAGCTAGTAAGTCTACACGCTCCAGGCTGCCACCCCGCGCTACGCTCCGAGGGCTGCCGCCGAGGGCGGCACCGCGGCTTGCAAAAACGCGATGCGTTTTGGCTACGCCGCGCCCTCGAACATGGAGGTTACGGAACCGTCCTCGAACACCTCGTGGATCGCCTGCGCGAGCAGCGGGGCGATCGAGAGCACGGTGAGCTTCTCGAAACGCTTTTCCGGCGGGATGGGCAGCGTATCGGTCACGACCACCTGGTCGATGAAATCCTGCGACAGGTACTCCGTGGCTTTCCCCGAGAAGATCGCGTGAGTACAGGCGATGGTGACCCCACGTGCACCAGCGGCCTTCAACGCCTCAGCAGCCTTGGCGATCGTGCCGCCGGTGTCGATCATGTCGTCAACAACGACGCACCAGCGATCCTTCACCTCGCCGACAATCTCGTGCACAGACACCTGATTCGGCACCAACGGGTCGCGCCGCTTGTGAATGATCGCGAGGGGGGCGCCGAGCTTGTCGCTCCAGATGTCTGCCACGCGTACGCGCCCCATGTCGGGCGAGACCACCGTGAGATCGTCGCGATCGATCGTCTTCTTGAAGTGCTCGAGCAGCACGGGCATCGCGAAGAGATGATCCACTGGGCCATCAAAGAACCCCTGGATCTGCGCAGCGTGCAGATCCACGGACATGATGCGATCCGCACCCGCTGCCTTGAACAGATCGGCGACGAGTCGGGCCGAAATCGGCTCGCGCCCTCGCCCCTTCTTATCTTGACGTGAGTAAGGATAGAAGGGCGCGACGACGGTGATGCGTTTTGCGGAGGCCCGCTTCAGCGCGTCCACCATGATGAGTTGCTCCATGAGCCACTCATTGATGGGGTGCGTGTGCGACTGAATCACGAAGGCATCGCAGCCTCGCACGCTCTCGTCATAGCGAGCATAAATTTCCCCGTTTGCGAAGGTACGCGCATCGGTGGGTACGAGTTCCGCGCCCAGTTCCTCTGCGACGCGCTCGGCAAGCTCGGGGTACGCCCGGCCTGACACGAGGACCAGTTTCTTCTGCCCGACCATCTGAATTGCGCTCATGCCCGCTCTTTCCCATTCGATTCCGCTGCCTGTGCACTGCTTGTTCCAGGGCGATTCTCGGCGACCCAACCATGAACATTGCGCTGCGGCGCCACGTTCATGGCGAGTGCACCCGAGGGCACGTCCTTGCGCACCACAGTCCCCGCCGCGGTATATACGCCATCCTCAATCGTAACTGGAGCGATCAATACGTTCTTCGACCCGATTCGCACGGCATCGCCGACCTCCGTGTGATGCTTCGCCACACCGTCGTAATTCGCAAAGATGGTGCCGGCACCGACGTTCGAATCCGCACCGATCGTGGCATCCCCCACGTAACTCAGGTGTGGAACCTTGCTGCCATCACCGATCTTCGCGTTTTTCGTTTCCACGAACGCGCCGATCTTGCCGCCGGCACCAAGCTCCGTTCCCGGACGGATGTAGCTGAACGGGCCGACCTGCGCACCGGGAGAAAAGACGGCGAGCGTGGCCTCGCTCCGGCGAATACGCACGTTTTCGCCAACCTCACAGTCGACGAGCGTTGTGTCGGGCCCAATGATGGCACCCGTTGCGATGCTCGTCGCGCCGTGTAGGTATGTGCCCGGCAACAGCTCGACATCAGGCTCAATGGTGACATCGGCATGGATCCACGTCGTGGTGGGATCTTGAATCGTGACACCGGCGCG
This sequence comes from Leucobacter fengyongliangi, assembly GCF_050971685.1. NCBI lineage: Bacteria > Bacillati > Actinomycetota > Actinomycetes > Micrococcales > Microbacteriaceae > Leucobacter > Leucobacter fengyongliangi. The sequence goes on from NZ_JBPCEU010000003.1 coordinate 125,308, forward strand.
CTGATGGGCCTCAATGATGCGGCGGTTGAGCTCTCGACCAGCATCGGCGAGCTGGACCCGATCGTTCACTCCCGCAATCAACCACGGATCATCGGTCGCGACTGCGTCAACCACGCCTCCCGCCGCGAGAATTCGCGCGGCGGCATCGGTGAGGTATTTCTCCGCCTGCGCGTTGTTCGTATCGATTTCGGCAAGCGCCCGCTGGAGCGCACGGCGAGAGAATACGTAGATTCCACCATTGATCTCGGTGATGCGACGCTGCGCATCACTGGCATCCTTCTCTTCGACGATGCCGAGCATCGCGCCGTTCCCATCGCGCAAGATGCGCCCGAGTCCGGTCGGATCCTCGGAGACCGCCGACAGAAGCGTCATGCCGCGCCCGTGCTCGACGTGCCCGCGAGTCAGTCTCTCGAGCGTCGCCACATCGATGAGCGGAACATCTCCCGACAAGACGACCACTGAGCCATCAAAGCTTGCGGGTAATGCGGCGAGCGCCTGCTCAACCGCGCGCCCGGTCCCGGGCACCTCGTCTTGCTCGACGATGGTCGTGTGCGGCGCATGACTGGTGATGACTTCGGTCACCCTCGCCCGCTCATGACGCACGACCGCGATGATCGATTCGGGGCTCAGGCCCGCTGCGGCATCCAGCACATGCGAGATGAGCGGCCGACCCCCGATCGGGTGCAACACTTTGGGAAGCGCGGATTTCATGCGGGTGCCTTGCCCCGCGGCCAGTATGACTACCGCCAGTGAACGTCCTGCCATGGGTGCGGTCCTTCCTGCAGACGTGTTCCTCGCTCCCGACAGACCGAGAAGCTACGCTTTTCAGTTCTCCACGGCGCTGGTGAGCGCCGCTTTCGGAGCAACCGCGCAAAGCTACGCTTTGCTTCGGTCGCTCCCATTTAAACAGGAAAGCTACGCTTTTCAGTTCTCCACGGCGCTGGTGAGCGCCGCTTTCGGAGCAACCGCGCAAAGCTACGCTTTGCTTCGGTCGCTCCGCCCCCAGGACTCGAACCTGGACCTAACAGCTCCAAAGGCTGTCGTGCTGCCATTACACCAAGGCGGATCGTGCCGTGCGGCACCCGTCTAGTTTGCCAGATCGAGAGGGGTGCTCGCGCCATAATGGAAGGATGAAGCATGAGGACGAGGTCGACCGTATTCTGCAGGACTGGTCAACTGCCCGGCCCGACCTTGATCTGGCCCCACTGGCAGTGTTCTCACGCATGACACGAATCACGAAGCACATTGACCGCGCACGTGTCCACGCATTCGAGCGCTCGGGGCTCGCCTCATGGGAGTTTGATGTCTTAGCGGTGCTGCGGCGAAGCGGAGCCCCGTTCCGGCAAAGCCCGAAAGTCCTGGTGCAGCAGACCATGGTCTCCAGCGGCACGATGACGAACCGAATCGACCGTATGGAGAATCGCGGCCTCGTGCGTCGACTCACCGACCCGAACGACGGTCGCGGAGTGCTCGTCGAAATGACGCAACAGGGCCAGACGCTCGTCGATGCGGCCATGACTCGTTTGAGTGATGCGGAGGAGCAGTTACTCGGCGGCGTTCCCCGCGCCGAGCGGGATCGCCTCGCGACACTTCTGCGCAAGCTCGCGCTGAGCGTGGATAGATTCAGTCCCGGCGACGAGTGAAGCCTGCCCACGAGCGACAGGCTTCACCAAGACGGCTCACACGAATGCCGAGATCCCCGTGATCTCTCGGCCAATGATGAGTGCCTGCACCGTTTCGGTGCCCTCATAGGTGTGGATCGCCTCAATATCGGCGAAGTGTCGCGCAACGCGGTGCTGCAACAGGATCCCATTGCCGCCCAGCATGTCGCGTGCCTGGGCTGCCATGGCGCGAGCGGTGCGCGTCGCCGTGTACTTGCCCAACGAGGCACCGGGTCCGGTGAGGTCGCCCGTTTCCTCGGCGCGAGTGAGCTGCATGAGGAGGGTCTGCAGGCTGGTGAGCTGGCTCAGCATCTCTGCGAGCCGACCCTGCACGACCTGCGAGGCAGCGAGCGGACGCCCGAACTGCACCCGCTGATTCGCGTAGTGCACCGCCGTCTCGTACACAGCGGTCGCGTGTCCGAGAGCTGCCCAAGCGACCCCGAGCCGCGTCGCCTGTAACACGCGAGCGGTGTCTGCGAAGCTATTCGCGCCCGGCAGCTTCGCGTCAGCGCCGACCCGCACACCGTCGAACTCGATGTGAGCCTGCCAGATCGCGCGAAGCGAAATTTTTCCTTCAATTGTGATGGCGTGATACCCGGGTGCATTCTGTGGCACCAAGAACCCCTGCACTCGGCCGTCGTCACCTCGAGCCCACACCACTGCGATCTGCCCGACACTGCCAGACCCGATCCACTTCTTGTGCCCGTGAATGACGAATTCGTCTCCGTCCGCACGGGCACTGGTTTCGAGACTCACGGAATCGGAGCCGTGTGTCGGCTCGGTGAGTGCAAACGCGCCGAGTTCTTCTCCTCGCGCAAGCGAGGGCAGCCAGCGCTGCTTCTGCTCGTCGGAACCGCAGAAAGCGATGGATCGCAGCGCGAGCGCCCCCTGCACTCCCACGATGGTCGAGATCGATCCGTCACCGCGGGCGAGCTCCATAGTGGTGAGGCTCGCCGCCAGAAGGCTTTGCTCGGGAAACCCCGGCACGTCGATCCCATCACGCAGCAGGTCGAGATCGCCCAGTCGCTTCGCCAGGTGCAGCGGGTACTCGGCACGGTCCCAGTACCCATCGATGACCGGCCGGACTTCGTCTTGCACAAAGGCTCGCGCCCGATCCCGATACTCCAGGTCGGGTGCCGAAAGGCCACGAAACACTCCCGCGACGTCTGGATCGAGCGGCTCCCACAGATCGTACTCCGGCTCCTCGGTGCCGAGACTTACGTGCTGATTTCGTTCTCCCATGGGGTTCCCTCCGATCAACGCACCCCCGGTCGTGGCCGCGTTCCCTCATGAGTGTGCCTGAGACCGAGTGTCAGCGCAAGTGCGAATTTCCACATAATCGACAGTAATTGACACAATAGCTTGATATTTTGCCGAGAGACTCGGTACCAATGACCCGAGATGGTAGCTTTCACCGTATGGGTATGCAGCATCCTCTCGGCACCGAGGCCACCGCGATCGGCGCGGCCGCCATTCGTCTCCTCGCAGAGCGCGGCTACGAGTCAACGACGGCGGGTGACTTGGCAGATGCCGTCGGCATCAGTCGCAGCACCTTCTTTCGCCGCTTCGGCAGCAAAGACGACATCATCTTCATCGATCACGACCTCGCCCTTGAGAGACTCACCCAGGAATTGGGTCGGAGTGCCGCTGTGCCCGCCGAGGCAATCGGACGCGCGACCGTCGGTGTGCTGCTCCTGCTCACCCGAGACTCCGAAGCAGCGAGATTGCGATCGGAGCTGCTCCGCCAGACACCTTCCTTGCGCGAGCGCGAATTGGTTATCTCCCACCGCTACGAGCGCGTCTTCGCCGAGTATCTCGCGGGGATCGCTGCCTCCAGCGCTCCGAGCTGGGCACCATTTGCGCTTGCGGCGAGCGTGGTTGCCGTGCACAACGCCGCGCTTCGGCGGTGGCTTCGCGATCCCGACCCTCGCATCGTCGCGGGGCTCGATGCCGAGCTACGGCAGCTGGTAGCGCTCTACGCACCATGGTTTGGCGCCCCCGATTCCCCTCCCTCTTGCGTCGTTGTGACCGCGTTTGATTCGGAGGCAAGCACGGATGAGATCATCGACGCGCTCCGCAGAACCCTCGAGTCACGTGCGTGACGCGCTGGTTCACCGATAGGCAAGTGCGCCCCGCCGTACTGATACCTTGACGCGATCACCCACAACGGGAAGCTCAGTTGCTGCCAGACGTGACCGCACTCGGCTGCCATCTGGCAGCTGCAGGGTGGCGGTTCCATCGTGGCCCGAATACGAGACAGAAGTCACCACGGATTCAACGCCTCCCTCGCCAATGGTGATCCACTCCGGTCGCACGACGACACGCACGGGCTCGCCCTCCGTAACTTCCTCGTCCATGAGCACCGCTTGAAGGTTCCCAAGAGCGCACGAAACCTCCCCACCAAGCCAGCGACCGGCGAGCTCGACGGTGTTGCCAACGAAGCGCGCAACCCACGGGGTGGCTGGTCGCTCGTACACCTCCACCGGCGTCCCCCACTGCAATATTCGCCCGCCCATCATCACTGCGACGTGATCCGCCAGTGACAGCGCTTCCTCCTGGTCGTGCGTGACCAGAATGGCGGTTGAATTCTGGCTGCGCAGCAACTCCGCGACCTCTGTGCGCAGCGACGAGCGAAGCATCGGATCGAGAGCCGCAAAGGGTTCGTCGAGCAGGAGCACCGCTGGCCGAATGGCGAGTGCGCGGGCGAGTGACACCCGTTGCGCCTGACCCCCGGAGAGTTGAGATGGTGCCCGATCCACGTGCTCCGAGAGCCCGACCATTGCCGCGAGAGTCGCGATGCGGCTGGCTCGATCACTCCCCTGGGGGATGCCAAATCCGATGTTTTCACCAACACTCAGGTGCGGAAACAGTGATGAGTCCTGGGGCACCCACCCTATTCCGCGGCGCTCTGGAGCCACGTTGAGTTTTGCAGACGACATCACCCGGCCCCCGAGAGAGATGCTGCCCTCAGAGACCGGGAGTAACCCTGCGATCGAGCGCAACAGGGTCGTCTTGCCGCATCCGCTCGGGCCGAGTACCGCGACGATCTCACCCTGTGGAATGGTTACATCGATCCCATCGAGCACCGCGTGGCGGCCATAGTTCACACGAACACCTTCGACCGTGACCCAGCTCATGTCTCCTCCATCTGCGCGCCCCGAACACCCGACAGGAAAAACGCTGGCACTGCCGCAAGCAGCACCAGTGCGGCCGCATACGGCGCGGCACTGCCAAATTCGAGCACACCGGTACGATTCCACAATTCGACGGCGAGCGTCGAAATCCCCGTCGGGCGCAGGAGCAGGGTCGCGGGGAGTTCCTTCATGATGGCAATCCCTACGAGCAACGCACCCACCCCAATTGCCGGGGCTGCGAGTCGCCAGGTCACCCGCCACCACGCCGCACGCGCGGAAAGTCCGAGGGTCCGGGCGACATCGGTGAGACTCTCGGGAACCGCCGCGAGCCCACTGCGCGCGGATCCTATGGACTTCGACATGAAGAGCACCGCATATGCAAACACCAACATGACAGCGGTCTGGTACAGGCCGGGAATCACTGATAGCGAGAAGAACACCAGCGAGAGACCGACCACAATTCCGGGCAACGAGTGCCCGAGATATCCGATGGACTCGATCGTGTTGACCAGGCGCCCGCGGTACCTCGCTGCGAGCGCCGCGATCGGGAGAGCGAGAGCGACCGCCACTATCGCGCCAGCGAGTGCAAGCGCAACGGTCATACCGATTGCTTCAAGCAGACGTGGCCCGTCGATCCGGCGAATGGTTTCCGCCTGCGCGAGTTGCATGATGAGCCCGCTCATTGGCACTCCCACAGCAGAGATCGGAGACAGGAGCACCAGAGCAAGTACAAGCGACAACCAGCTCGCGCGTGCCTTCCGCACTGGCATCTTCCGGCCGGCTGCCGAGGCTGCTGGCTTGCGGGTTCGTCGTTCAGCGACAACAACGGCGAGTGCGAGTGCGACGAGCACGAGCGCAAGGATTGCCGCCTGGTGCCGATCGAAGCTGGCCCCATACGCCGATTTGATACCCCAAGTCAGCGTCTGAAAACGCAGCATCGACACGGCACCAAAATCCGACAGCGTGTACAGCGCAACCAGGAGCGCGCCGGCAAGTGCGGCCGCCCGCACCCTCGGCCACGTTGCGGCGCGGAAGGCACCGACCGCACCGCGCCCGAGCGAACGAGCCACCGCTTCGAGATCTCCGGAGGTGTTTCTGAGCACCGCAGCCACTGGCAAGACCACATACGGCACGCACACCGCAGACATGACGAGCCAACTCGCGAAGAATCCGTTGAACGCGGGGGCCAACACCAGCCAGCCGTAGGCCGCGAGGTAGGAAGGTACTGCCAACGGGAGTGCCGCAGCGAGCACCCACGCACGCCCTCCGGGAAGATGGATTCGATTGAGTGCGATCGCGACCGCTATGCCGATCACGAGGCATGTCCCGGTCACCGCCAGGGTGAGAGCCACCGAGTTCAGCGTAAGTTGCAGAACTCGCGCGCGAAACAGCGTGTCGACAAACTCTGTAAATCCGGCATCCGCGGCACGAACAATCAGGTAGACCAGTGGGATCGCCGCAGCCCCGGCGCAGAGAGTGGCTAACCCCAGCAGCCACAGCGGAGGCCTTGCCACGCCGCGAGAGATTAGCCGCACGCGAGACCTCCCACCTCTCGCCAGCGTCACGAGACGACCCGATAACCCAACATGCGTTAGATGAGACCGTACTTTGCAAGCAGCGCCTGCGTGACCTCAAGGGTCCGCAGATCAGCGAGGTCGAGATCCTCATTGAGCAAAGAATCAAGCTTGGGCAAGCCCTCAGGAGCCGCGACCCCGGAGATCAGCGGGTACTCGAACGTCTCGTCGACGAAGTACTGCTGCGCGTCAGGAGAGACCAGAAAATCGATGAATTCAAGTGCATCGGCATCGGTGGCACCTGATCGCAAGAGGCCCGCACCGGTGACGTTCACAATCGATCCGGGATCGCCAGCCTGCGGAAACGAAAGTTGGGCACGCATCTGGTCGTCGCCGACTTCTGATGCCAGCCTGTACCAGTAGTAGTGATTGATAAGACCCACCGGGGCCACACCGTCGTTCACAGCGGTCAGGATCGCGCCGTTGTTTTCGAACAGCTGCGGATCATTTGCCGCGACAGCGGCGACCCACTCGTCGGCCACAGATTCTCCCTTGAGCACCCGGTACGCGGTGATGAACGACTGAAAGCTCGCGTTGGAGGGCGCGATGGCGAGCCTGCCGGACCATTCCGGTGCAGCAAACGCCTCCACGCTCGCGGGTACCTGTTCTGACGTGAGTACGTCGCTGTCGTAGACGATCACGCGTGCCCGCCCGGTGACACCGACCCACGAATCATCGGTTGAGGTGAAACCTGCGGGAACCCGATCCGCAATCTCGGATGGTAAGGGGGCGAAGAGATCGGCCTCTGCGAGGGCCCCCAGCGCGCCGGCATCCTGTGACAGGAATGCTTGCGCCGGAGAGCTCTCCCCCTCTTCGAGGAGCAGAGCCCCAAGCTCGGCGGTGTCGCCGTAGCGCACCTCAACGGAAATCCCACTCTGCGCTTCAAACAGGTCAATCAGGGGCTGCACCAAAGACTCGCTCCGGCCCGAATAGAGCGTGAACACGCCGTCACTCACCGGCTCCCCAGTCACGGGGGCGGATCCCCCGCTCGCTCCCGTACCGCATCCGACGAGGAGGAGGGCGGTGCTGGCAGCCGCCACGATCTGAGGGAGGCGACGATTCTGGCGCATGAGCACACTCCGTGGTTCAGAAACGAGGCGCACGCCCCGAGAGAAAAAACTAGTTAAGGATTACCTTACTCGCATGCGTGCGCCCGGATCAGCCGGTGAGCTCTGACAGCTCGAACCAGCGCTCTTCAAGAGAGGAGCGCTCTGACGTTGCCCGCGCGACCTCGTCGCCGAGTCGCGCAGCTGCTTCGTAGTCGCTCGGGTCCGCTCCAGCCATCTGCACGTGCACCGACGCAATGAGCTTGTCAAGCTTTGCGAGACGGCGCTCGATGGACTGCACTTCCTTCTCGGCCGCGCGCCGTTCGGCTCCGCTCAGCTCAGAACCCGCTGCGCGAGCAGAGACACCTCCAGCGGCCGCCATCGAATCAGACTGCGACGACCGCAACGTGGCGGAAGGAGCACCCCCTGCTTCGCGCGCGCGGTCCTCGGCACCCCGAAGCTTCAAGTACTCATCCACCCCTCCGGGAAGGTGACGCAGACGCCCGCCGAGGATGGCGTACTGCTGATCGGTCACACGCTCGAGGAAGTAGCGATCGTGTGAGACAACGATGAGGGTGCCCGGCCACGAGTCCAGCAGATCTTCCATGGCTGCAAGCATGTCGGTGTCGAGATCGTTCGTGGGCTCGTCAAGGATCAACACGTTGGGCTGGGACAGCAGGATCAAGAGCAACTGCAGTCGACGCTTCTGGCCACCCGACAGATCTTTCACGGGGGTAGAGAGCTGTGCGTTCGTGAATCCCATTCGTTCAAGGAGCTGCCCCGGGGTGAGTTCCTGCGCCTTTGAGCCACTGCCCACCACGAAGCTCGTGCGCAGGCGAGAGATGACCTCACGCACCGGTTCGTTGAGGTGCGCCTCAAGTTCGTCGAGTCGCTGGGTGAGCGTGGCAACCTGCACCGTCTTCCCACGCTTCACGACCCCGGAGGTGGGATCCACTGCCCCCGAAATCAGGCCGAGGAGCGTGGACTTCCCGGCTCCGTTGACTCCGAGAATGCCCGTGCGCTCGCCCGGTGCCAGTCGCCATTCGATGTCGCGCAGTACCTCCCGCTCACCGTAACTTACGCCCGCGTCGAGCAGGTTGACGACCTCTTTACCGAGTCGCGTCACCGCGAGCGACTGCAGTGCCACCGTGTCTCGAATCTCGGGGACATCCGAGATAAGTTCGTTTGCGGCGTCAATACGGAACTTCGGTTTCGTCGTACGCGCCGGGGCGCCACGACGAAGCCAGGCGAGCTCCTTGCGCGCGAGATTCTGGCGCTTCTGCTCGATCGTCGCATTCTGCCGATCGCGCTCGACGCGCTGCAGGATGTAGGCCGCGTACCCGCCTTCGAAGGGCTCAACGATACGGTCGTGCACCTCCCAGGTCGTGTTGCACACCTCGTCAAGGAACCACCGGTCGTGGGTGACGACCAGGAGCGCACCCTGGTTCTTCGGCCACCGCCGCTTCAGATGTTCTGCGAGCCAAGCGATCGCCTCGACATCGAGGTGGTTCGTTGGTTCATCAAGCGCGAGAATGTCCCAGTCGCCAGCGAGCAGCCGGGCAAGGGCGACCCTGCGGCGCTGTCCTCCGGAGAGTTCATCGAGTGGCGCATCCCAGTCTAGGTCACTGACCAGTCCCGCAATGGCATCTCTCGCCCGCGGATTCCCCGCCCATTCGTGCTCAGGGAGATTGCCGACGACCGCGTTGCCGACAGTCTCGCCCGGAGCAAACACGTCGGCCTGATCGAGCACGCCTATCGTCGTGCCGCTGCGCACGGTCACCTTGCCGCCGTCTGGGCTTCGCCTCCCCGCGAGCATCATCAGCAGGCTTGACTTGCCGTCGCCGTTGCGGCCGACGATGCCAATGCGATCGCCTTCGGCGATTCCTAGTGTGACGGAATCGAAGACGACCTTGGTCGGAACTTCGAGATGGAGGGCCTCAGCCCCAAGCAAATGTGCCATAACCTCTCAAGTGTAGGCGTTCCACCTGTGCCGAGAATCGAAGCGCAGCAGAAGCCGCGTCGTTACTCGCTACGCAGCACAGCAGCTGCCACCACAGCACGCGCCAGCAGAGTCGCCCTCTCCCAAGAGATTCAGAATCTCCCGGCTCTCCGCGTCGGCGAACGAAGCGGCTCCGGTGAACGAGGCGGGCACGGTCTGCTCGAAACTCTCAGCCTGCTCAGTGGGGATCTGGGGCTCGGTGATGCGCTCTGACATGGTCACTCCTTGGTTGATACGGAAAATGTAACGGATGATCCTGACGGTCACTCCCACCACCTCGTCTGCTCTACTCAGCTTCCGAGGTGACGCATGCTCAGGTGCGCTTATTCCGGCTCAGTGCCGGTCCGCTGGAATTCCAGCACCCGTTCGAGCACGCTGCGGAACGTGTCGGCCGACTGCGCCCCCGACACCCCGTACTTCCCCTCGAGGAGAAAGTATGGCACGCCGTTGACGCCGAGCATGCGTGCGCGGGTGATGTCCTGATCCACCGCGTCGGCGTAATCCTCGTCCTCCAGCGCATCGCGCACCTCGTCGCCGTCCAGGCCCACCTCTTCGCCGAGCGCGGCAAGCGTGTCGGGGTCGGCGATCTCGGCACCCTCAGAAAAGTAGGCCCGAAACAGCCGCTCCTGCGTCTCGAGCTGCAAACCCTGCTCTTTCGCGAGGTGCAGCACCCGGTGCGCGCGACTGGTGTTCGCGTGGCGCAGCTTCTCCCAGTCGAACACGAGCCCCTCGGAAGCAGCCAGGCCTGTCATCTGCTCGAGCATGTCTTCCACCTGCTCGCGCGGCATGCCCTTGTGTTTTGCGAGGAAGTCGATCTCGCTCCCCTGAAAATTCTCCGGGGTGTCTGGCGCCAGTTCGTAGCTGTGCCCCTCGACCTCAATTTCAACGTCGGGATACTGCGCGGTGAACGCCGCGACGCCCGCCTCGAATCGGTGCTTCCCGATGTAGCACCACGGGCAAGCTATATCAGACCAAATATCTACGCGGATAGTTTCACTCACACCAAGGTGAACCACACGACGGGCGCGGGTATTCCCTCTCGCTGCAGATCTCGAACCGCATGGCGGAAGTGGATCACGACGCGTCGAGTCGGCGCGCACCGGCAACGGGGCCCGTCACCGCGAGCGAGCGCACTCCCGCTCGTGTCAGCATCGATTGCAGCTCGGCTGCGGCGACCGCCGAGGCCACGAGGAATGCCACCGTCGGCCCGGAGCCAGAGACGATGCCAGCGAGCGCTCCACGGGACTCCCCCAGCTCGAGCAACTCGGTGAGTTCGGGCGCGAGCCTGAGCGCGGCCGCCTGGAGGTCATTGTGCATCGAGTCGGCGAGCGTCTCTGCGTCACCGGCCCGCACCGCCTGCAGCACTGCCGTGTCGACGCTCACCTGAGCGGGCGCGGGTGCAAGATCGGCAACGTGATCGGCGCGATGCTGGTCAAGGGTGCGGTATACCACGGGGGTACTCAGGCCCGCGTCAGAAAACGCGAGCACCCAGTGAAAGCTGCCGCGTGCGAGCGCGGGGCTCAGCTCGTCACCTCGGCCGGTGCCCACCGCGGTGCCGCCCTCGAGCGCGAAGGGCACGTCAGCGCCGAGCTGCGCGGCGAGCGGAACGAGCCCATGACGGCCCACCCCGGTGCCCCAGAGCTCGTCGCACGCGAGAAGTGTCGCCGCCGCGTCAGCGGATCCGCCCCCCATCCCACCCGCAATCGGAACGCGCTTGTGCACGGTGAGCTGCACACCACCGGTGTACCCGGTGTGTTCGGCGAGGAGCCTGGCCGCACGGATCGCGAGATTCGACTCATCGATCTGCAGCCCGGAGGTGTCTATCGGCCCCACAAAACGCACGGAAAAATTCGGGGCTGGCTCGGCAGTGACATCCTCGTAGAGCGACACTGCCTGGTAGAGCGATGCGACCTCGTGATAGCCGTCATCCTGTAGTGCACCGACGCGGAAATACACGTTGATCTTTCCGGGTGCTCGCACCGTCACCGAACGTGTCTCCACCATGCCTCTAACGTACTAGAACTGGCGCGCGCGTCACACCGCAGCTGCCGCGCGCGAAATCGACAGAAAATCGTGAATGCTGAGCTGCTCAGCGCGGGTCGTGGGATCCACACCCGCAGCCTCCATGACCGCGGTCGCCCGGTCAAGATCTCCCAGCACCGGCTGTAGCGACTGCCGCAGCATCTTGCGTCGATGCGCGAACGCGGCGTTCACGAGGTCGAACACGGCAACTCGATCTGCCTCGCTGCCCAAAGGAATTTCGCGCCGCCGATACGACACCAGCACCGAATCCACGTTCGGTACGGGCCAAAAAATGCGCCGACTCACGTTGCCCGCAATCGACCAGTCGCCGTACCAGGTTGCCTTCGCGCTCGGGCTGCCGTACATGCGCGACCCGGGACCCGCGGCAATGCGATGGCCGACCTCCGCCTGCACCATCACGAGGCCCGCGCGAAGCTCGGGAATCAACTCAAGCAGGTGCATCAGGATCGGGACCGACACGTTATAGGGCAGATTCGCCACGAGCACCTCGGGTGCCCCGGGAAGTTCGCCCAGGTGTTCGCGGCCAAGCTCGAGCGCGTCGCAGCGCACGACACGAAAGCGGCCAGCCGCCTCCGGTTGCATCGCGGCCACGGTTCCCGGGAGCTCTGCCGCTAGCCGATGGTCTATCTCGATCGCGGTGAGATCGGCCCCGGTCTCGGTGATTCCGAGCGTCAGCGACCCCAGTCCGGGCCCGATCTCGATCACCCGGTCATCCTTCTCCACACCCGCCAGACGCACAATTTTGCGCACCGTGTTGGGGTCGATCACAAAGTTCTGGCCCAGCTTCTTCGTCGGCGTCACCCCCAGCCGCTCAGCGAGTTCCCGTACCTCGGCGGGCCCGAGCAGGCTCACGGGGTCACCGTTTCGGTATCTGACGACCACTGTCCGTACACGCGCTCAGTGTTTTCCGCGAGCCGCCCGCATAGTTCCTCGAGCGGATCACCCAGCACCTCCGCCATCCGGCGCACCGTGTGGGGCAACAGGTACGGGGCGTTTGGGCGACCCCGAAGCGGCTCGGGTGTCAGAAACGGCGCATCAGTCTCGACGAGCACCCGCGAGGGATCGGCGACCGCAAGTGCATCCCGCAGGGCTGGCGCATTCTTGAACGTCATGGTGCCGGCAAAGGACAGGTACCAGCCGTGATCGTTGCAGATCCGAGCAAGCGCCGCATCGCCCGAGAAACAGTGGAACACCGTTCCCTCCGGGGCACCCACCCGCAGCAGGGTGGCGACAACCTCGTCGTGGGCATCTCGGTCGTGAATCTGCAAGGCGAGGCCGTGCTCCTTCGCGATTTCGATGTGCGCTTCGAACGCACGAGCCTGCGCTGCGCGGCCATCCTCTCCGGTGCGAAAGAAGTCGAGTCCCGTCTCTCCGATCGCGCGCACGCGCGGCTCGGCGGCGAGCGCAGCTATCCCGCGCAGGTGCTCATCGAGCAGTCCCTGAGCGGCGAGCTTGGGCGCCTCGTTCGGGTGCAGCGCCACGGCCGCAAGCACGCGTGCATCGGTCGCCGCCAGGCGCGCACCCCAACGACTCGTCTCCAGGTCGGTACCCACCTGCACGACACCGCGCACACCGACAGCCGTGGCACGTTCCAGAGACTCGATCGGGTCGAGCTGATCCACCCCGTCTTCAAATTCGAGGTGAGTGTGATTGTCGTAGAGCGCTACGGGCAGCGGCTCGGGTGCCGGAGGCCTCGTGAGATCGCGGCCCGGGCTCGCGCTGCGGGCGCGCAACCCGCCGCTCGGGGCAGCGTCGCTCACTGTTTGGCGCCCTCGGTTTCGATGCGTGGGAAGAGCGCCGCGAGTGGCTGCTGGGCGGTGCCCGCTGGTAGCTGTGCCCACTCGCCAGCCTCGCGAAGCGGCCGAGCCTCAAGCGAGCCCAGGGCATCCTCCGCGCCGAGCGCGGCCCAAAGCTTTGCGGTCGCCTCCGGAATGACCGGATGTAACAACTCCGCCAACACGCGCAGGCCCTCAGTCACGGTGGCGAGCACCGTGGCGAGGCGTTCGCGCCGGGCCTCGTCTTTCGCGAGCACCCAGGGCTCCTGGTCGGTGATATACCCGTTGAGCGCATCGACGAGCTGCCAGATTTCGGCAATGGCTTCGTGGATGGCAAAGGCCTCCATGCGTTCGTCGGCGAGGCGCGAGACCCGCGCGGCGAGCTCACGAATGTCGGTATCCGGCGCTTCTTCGGTACCCGCCTCCGGCATGACCCCGGCAAAGTACTTCTTGTTCATCGCGAGCGCGCGGCTCGCCAGGTTGCCAAAGCCATTGGCCAGCTCCGAGTGGTAGCGCGCCGACAGATCTTCCCAGCTGAATGACCCGTCGTGCCCGAACGACACCGCTCGCATGAAGTAGTAGCGGAACGCGTCACTGCCAAAGGTGTCGGTGATCTCGTTCGGCGCGATGCCGGTGAGCTTTGACTTCGACATCTTCTCGCCGCCGACGAGCAGCCACCCGTGCGCGAAGACGTGCTGGGGCACCTCAAGCCCCGCTGCCATCAGCATCGCCGGCCAAATCACCGCGTGAAAGCGCAGAATGTCTTTCCCAACGATCTGCACGCCGGGCCAGTGCCGAATCTCTCCCTCACCATAGCCACGGGCCGTGATGTAGTTCAGGAGCGCGTCAAACCACACGTAGGTAACGTGCGAGCTATCCCACGGAATCGGAATACCCCAATCGAACGAGGTGCGCGAAATGGAGAGGTCGTCGAGACCCTGCTGCACAAACGCGAGAACCTCGTTGCGCGCGCTCGCCGGCTGCACGAAATCTGGGCGCTCCTCATAGAGCGCGAGCAGACGCTCCTGGAACGCGCTCATCTTGAAGAAATAGTTCTTCTCCTGCAACAGTTCCAGAGGTTTCGAGTGGATCGCGCAGACCTTCTCCCCCTCAAACGCTCCCTCGCCGTCGACGATCTCGCTCTTTGGCTTGAATTCCTCGCACCCGACACAGTACAACGCCTCGAACTCGCCGGCGTAGACGTGGCCCTCATCGTAGAGCTTCTGCAGAAACACCTTGACACCATGCTCGTGGCGCTCGTCGGTGGTGCGAATGAAGTCGTCGTTTGAGATGTTGATGGTGTCGAGCAGGGGTTTCCAGGCCGATTCAACCAAACGATCCGCCCACTCCTTGGGCTCGACACCGTTCGCGGTTGCCGTGCGCAAGATCTTTTGACCGTGCTCGTCGGTACCGGTGAGGAACCAGGTATCGTCACCCGCCTGGCGGTGCCACCGTGCCAGCACATCTGCGGCAACCTCCGTGTAGGCGTGCCCGATGTGGGGTGCATCGTTCACATAGAAGATCGGCGTGGAAATGGAGAACGACGGGGACTTGGCCATGGATTCCATTCTACTTCGATTCGGACATGCCCACCCCGACGCTCAGCCGACGCGAATCGTGGGCTCGTGCCTGACAGGAAAGTTCACCGAGTTGGCGATGAAGCAGTGCGTGAAGGCCTCAGCGTGGGCAGAGCGGGCGCGATCCACCATCGAAGCCTCCGCTACCGTGACCAGCGGCCGCAACAGCACCTCTTCGAAGGCCCCACCGAGCCCCTCTTGGCGCATCACCCCGAGCGCGTCGTCAGTGTAGGCCGTCACGACCACGCCGGCACGAACCGCCATGTGGAGGTACGAGAGCATATGACACTGCGCGAGTGCAGCGACGAGCAGTTCCTCGGGATTCCAGCGGTCAGCATCGCCATGAAAAGTTTTGTCTGCAGACCCGGGCAACTCGATCTTTCCCGGGGCGCGGATCACCAATTGCCTGCCGTAGTCCCGGTATCCGCTGGTGCCCCGGCCACGGTTACCCTGCCACTCGATGCCCACCCGATACTCATGCGTGTCACCCATGTGTCGAGTGTACGCGGGCGCATCTCGCGCCGACCGGTAACGGAGTTGAAACCTGAACGGGAGTAAACTCGTTCACATGTCTGCTGATACTGCCATCGCTCAGGAACCCCGCATTGTCACCGAAATTCCCGGCCCGCGCAGCCGTGAACTGCACGTGCGGCGCCAGGCAGTTGTACCCCCGGGGGTGCACAGCGTGATGCCCGTCTACATCGAGCGCGCCCACGGCTCGATCCTCGTTGATGTCGACGGGAACCACATCATTGACGTGTGCGGTGGAATCGGCGTGACGACCATTGGCCACACGGATGAGGCAGTGGTCGCCGCCGCGACTGCCCAGCTGAACAAGGTGACGCACACACTGTTCACCATGACGCCTTACGAGCCCTACATCGCGGTCGCGGAGTATCTTGCGAAGCACGTGCCCGGCGAGGGCCAGTACAAGACGCTGCTGATGAACTCCGGGGCTGAAGCAGTCGAGAATGGTGTCAAGATCGCCCGCAAGTACACGGGGAGGCCCGGGGTCGCCGTGCTCGAGCACGCCTATCACGGCCGCACACTCTTGACCTCAAGCATGAACTTCAAGGGTGCCCCATACGCTGCTGGCTACGGCCCGCGCGTCGGCGACATCTACAAGGCGCCGAACTCCTACCCCCTGCGAGACGGTCTGAGTGGTGCCGAGGCCGCCGCTCGCACGATTGCGTACCTCGAAAAGGTGGCCGGGGCCGAAGATCTCGCGTGCCTCGTCGTCGAGCCGATTCAGGGTGAGGGCGGCTTTGTGGTGCCAGCCGACGGCTACCTGCCCGCGCTCGCCGAGTGGTGCCGCAGCAACGGCATCGTGTTCATCGCCGATGAAGTGCAGGCCGGAATTGCCAGGTCTGGGGCAGTCTTCTCGATCGAGCACTTCGGCGTACAGCCCGACATCCTTCTCACCGCCAAGGGCATCGCTGGTGGGTTGCCGCTCGCCGGAATCACCGGTCGCGCAGAGATCATGGATGCCTCGCAACCCGGCGGTCTCGGCGGTACCTTCGGCGGCAACCCCGTGTCCTGCGCCGCGGCCGTCGCGGTATTCGAACAAATCGAAGCGCAGGGTCTGCTTGCACGTGCACAGCACATCGAAGAGGTGTTTGGTTCCGGGCTCCGAGAGCTCGCTGCCCAGCACCCGGCGATCGCTGAGGTGCGCGGCAAGGGTGCGATGCTCGCGATCGAGATCGTGAAGCCGGGCACACTTGAGCATGACCCCGAGCTGGTCTCGCGAGTAATCGATCGGGCCATGGGGCAGGGCGTGCTGCTGTTGAGCGCGGGTATCTACTCGAACGTGATTCGGTTCTTGCCTTCCCTGCAGTTCACCGATGAGCTCATCGCGACCGTGTTGCGAGTGCTCGACGAAGCGTTTGCCGCGGAGGCAGCTTAGAGCGTCGGAATCTCTGCGGTGTCGGCATCGCGATTCGAATTCGTGTCGCGGTTCGACGCTGACAGGCTCGCCTGGTCGCTGGTGTCTCGGGAATCCCCAACCGCGTGCACGTCGATGACGATGACGGTGACATTGTCACGCCCGGCGTTGTCGAGCGCGCGCTGGACGAGCTGGTGTGCGGCTTCTTCGGCACTCTCGGCCGTCGCCAAGAAATGCTGAATCCCCACCTCGGTCAGCTCTTTCGTGAGTCCGTCTGAACACAGCAGCAGTCGCTGACCGGCGACCACCGCCAATTGGGTGTAGTCGGGGGCTGGCTGCTCATTGAAACCAACGGCACGGGTGATCACATTCGCGTGCGGGTGGATCTCAGCCTCTTCGGCCGTGATCGCGCCCGTATCAAGCAGGTGCTGCACCACGGAGTGATCCACCGTGAGTTGCGTGAGCGCACCCTTGAAGTATTGGTAGACGCGCGAGTCGCCGATGTTAAAGACCTTCCAGGTTGGGCTGTTCCCCAGTGCGCCGAGCGAGACGCCGGTGACCGTCGTGCCCGCACCGAGATCGGTCTCGCCCGCGTCAAGCTCGATGTCGTCGACCGCGTCGCTGAGCGCGCCGTTAATGTCAGACTCAGTGATCGAGACCGTGCCGCCAAGTTCTGCCAATCGCCGCACAACTGCGGCTGATGCCACTTCGCCGGCCGAGTGGCCACCCATGCCATCCGCGACCGCAAAAATTGGCGGTGACATGACGAGACTGTCTTGGTTGACCTCTCGCCGGTGCCCCACGTGGGTGAGACCGTGCCACGACAGTTCGATCAACGACCCGGCATCCTCGAAATAGGAGACCCGCCGCCGAACTGCGCTTGCGCCCCTCACACTCACAGGGTTCCCTCAAAATTCACTTGTTCAGCCTACCCTGCGCGAAGTGCCGAACGCTGCGCCTGAGAGCGAGCGCCCCCGGCACGCAGGTCGGTCACCAGGATCAGCTCGGCAGAATTACTCCCGAGGCGCAGCTCAAGTCCGTTCTCGGTTGCCCAGTCGACAAACTGGGCGGCGCTCTCGGGTTGTGCCTGGGTGCTTGCCAGTCGCCTCACCAGATCGCCCTTCGCCGCCTTGTTGAAGTGGTTCAGTGCCCTGATCACACCACTCTCGGAACGCTGAACCACCTGCAGTGTGGCACCCGAACCCTGCGGCAACGGCGCGAGTGCGGCATAGTCCTTCGACCGAAGGTCAAGGATCCAGCCCAAACCACCCCAGTCAATAGACTCGTGCGCAGATCGCCACAACGCTTGCAGGGATGCGCCACCATCGACCTGCAATCGCGAGCTCGCAGAGAGGCGGTACGCAGGAATCGGGTCATCGGCGCCGATCAGGCCAAAGAGCGAGGACTGTACCGACACGTGCGCCGAGATCCACTGGCGCGCGGCGCCATCGAGATCGCTCACGTCAAGCGCGTCGTAGAGCACTCCGGTGTATCGTTCGATCGTCGGCAGCATCCCCGAGCTTTCAAGCTCCAAATTGTGCGCCAATTCAGCCCGCGACTTCGCACCGAGTTTCAGTGCGCGGATCGCGGCATCCTCGTCAACGCTCAGCTCGCGAAGTGCACGCATCACCAGGTCCCGCGCGGGTGCGAGCACTGACGCGTGAGTGAGCGCTGAGCTTGCCCAACGCCCCGAACCTCCAGCCCGCTTGGTCTCGGAAGGCGGCAAGAACACCTGCATGGATTCCCCCTCGGCACGCGAAAAGACCGGCCGTTGCTCAACGAGCTACGACCGGCCTCTTACGCTCAATCGAAACGCTAGGCGTTCGCCACGATCGAAGCTTGGCTTGCCACGATGGTGATCACGTCGTGATCGACCGAGAGAAACCCGCCCTCTGCGTCGACCCGAACCTTTTCGCCGCCGCTCGTGGTGACGCGAACCTCACCCTGAGCGAGCATGGCGAGCAGGGGCTCATGACCGCCGAGAATACCGATTTCGCCCTCGACCGTCTTCGCGATGACCTGCGAGGCGATGCCTGACCAGATCTCGCGGTCGGCTGAGACGACGCTGACTTGTAGTTCGGCCATGGTTTAGCCGTTCTCCTTCTGGATTTGCGCCCACTTCTCTTCAACGTCGCTGATCCCACCGACGTTGAAGAATGCCTGCTCTGCCACGTGGTCGAACTCACCCTTGGCGATCGCGTCGAAGGATTCAATGGTCTCCTTGAGCGGAACCGTCGAACCCTCAACACCGGTGAACTTCTTCGCCATGTAGGTGTTCTGTGAGAGGAACTGCTCGATACGACGTGCGCGTGCCACAGTGATCTTGTCTTCCTCAGAAAGCTCATCGACACCAAGGATGGCGATGATTTCCTGCAGTTCCTTGTTCTTCTGGAGGATCTGTTTCACGGTGGTAGCGACGCGGTAGTGATCCTCGCCCAAGTAACGGGGGTCGAGAATACGCGAGGTGGAGGTCAGCGGATCCACAGCCGGGTACAGGCCCTTTGAAGCGATCGCACGTGAGAGCTCAGTGGTCGCGTCGAGGTGGGCGAACGTCGTCGCGGGAGCCGGGTCGGTGTAATCGTCTGCAGGAACGTAAATAGCCTGCAGCGAGGTGATCGAGTGGCCACGGGTCGAGGTGATGCGCTCCTGGAGCACACCCATCTCGTCGGCGAGGTTGGGCTGATAACCCACGGCGGAGGGCATGCGACCCAGCAGGGTCGATACCTCAGAACCGGCCTGGGTAAAGCGGAAGATGTTGTCAATGAAGAGCAACACGTCCTGCTTCTGCACGTCGCGGAAGTACTCCGCCATGGTCAGGGCCGAGAGTGCCACGCGCAGACGCGTTCCCGGCGGCTCATCCATCTGGCCGAAGACGAGGGCGGTCTTGTCGAAGACGCCAGCTTCTTCCATCTCGTGGATCAGGTCGTTGCCCTCACGGGTGCGCTCGCCCACACCGGCGAACACCGACACACCACCGTGATCCTGCGCTACGCGCTGGATCATTTCCTGGATCAGGACGGTCTTGCCCACACCGGCACCGCCGAAGAGGCCGATCTTGCCACCCTGCACGTAGGGGGTCAGAAGGTCGATCACCTTGATACCGGTTTCGAACAGCTGAGTCTTCGACTCAAGCTGATCGAAGGCGGGCGGCGTGCGGTGGATGCCCCAGCGCTCGGTGACCTCAATGGTCTCCCCCTCGCCGAGGTTCAACACGTCTCCGGTCACGTTGAAGACCTTGCCCTTGGTGACGTCACCCACGGGTACGGTGATCGACTCGCCGGTGTCAAAGACTTCCTGGCCGCGAACGAGGCCGTCGGTCGGCTTCAGCGCGATGGCGCGAACGACGTTGTCGCCCAGGTGCTGGGCAACCTCGAGCACGAGCTTCAGCGGCTCTTGTCCATCGCCGAAATCGATCGTGGTCTGCAGAGCGTTGTACACCCCGGGAATCGCATCATGCGGGAACTCGATGTCAACGACGGGGCCGGTAACGCGAGCGATGCGCCCGGCAACCTTGGTGGTGGCCTGATCGGTCATGGTTTCTCTTTCTTCGTGGCGTGGCTAGTCAGACAGCGCGTCTGCGCCGCCAACAATCTCGGAAATCTGCTGGGTGATCTCCGCCTGGCGCGCGTTGTTTGCAAGGCGGGTGTAATCGCGGATCAGGGTGTCGGCGTTGTCGCTGGCCGACTTCATCGCCTTCTGCGTCGCAGCATGCTTTGCGGCAGCCGACTCAAGCAGGGCGTTGAAGATGCGTGACTCAATGTACGCAGGGAGCAAACGATCGAGCACGGTTTCCGCGTCGGGTTCGAATTCGTACAGCGATGTCGGGCCCGTTTCGGCCTGAGCGACGCCCTCGACAACCTGCAGGGGAAGCAGGCGATGAACCTGGGGCACCTGGCTGACCATGCTGATCAGGCGGTTGAATACGAGATGGATCTCATCGACCCCGCCCTCGGCTGCGTCAGTGTTGAACGCCTCGAGCAGAGCGTCAGTGATTTCCTTCGCAGTCTCGAATACGGGGCTTTCCGTTCCGCCACTCCAGATCCTCTCGGAGGCGCGGTTACGGAATTTGAAGTATCCCTGCGCCTTCCGGCCAATGAGGTAATACGTGACGGCTTTTCCTTCGGAGCGCAGCAATTCGCTGAGCTCTTCGGCCTCTCGCAGAACCTGCGAGTTAAACGCGCCGGCGAGGCCGCGATCCGAGGTGAAGATCACGACCGCAGCACGGGTAATCGTCTCAGGCTCGGTCAACAGCGGGTGATCGAAATTCGAGTGCGTGGCGACTGCCGAGACAGCGCGGGTGATCGCGTTGGTGTAGGGCGAGGTCGCCTCGACCCGCGCCTTCGCCTTTTGAATGCGAGAGGCCGCGATCAGCTCCATCGCACGGGTGATCTTCTTGGTCGTCTGGGCAGATTTAATCTTCTGCCGGTAGACCCGAAGTTGCGCTCCCATGTCTCTCCTGTGTCTGGTAAGTCTGGCGTGATCTGGTTCCGACTGGATGGTTGGGGGCCGAAGGGCGACCCCCAACCGCGTCCGCTACTTCTTGGAAACGACCAGCTGCTCCTGCTTGATCTCTTCCTCGGGCAGTTCATCGAACTGCTCGTGAAGAGCCTGGCCAGCCGAGGTGCGGAACTCCAGCTTGAAGGCTGCGATCTTCGCCTCGATCTCAGCGAGTACCGCGTCGTCGAGCACATTGGTCTCGCAGAGCGTGTTCAACGCCTCGGAATTGCGACCGAGGTAGTCGAGGAACTCGCGCTCAAAGCGAAGAATATCAACCACCGGAACATCATCAAGGTGACCCTTGGTTCCGGCCCAGATCGATACGGTCTGCTCTTCAACCGGGTACGGCGAGTACTGCGGCTGCTTGAGCAGCTCGGTGAGACGCGCGCCGCGGTCGAGCTGACGACGGCTTGCCGCATCAAGGTCAGAGGCGAACATGGCGAATGCTTCGAGCGAGCGGTACTGCGCAAGCTCGAGCTTCAACGTGCCCGAAACCTTCTTGATGGACTTCACCTGCGCGTCGCCACCGACGCGAGACACCGAGATGCCCACGTCGACCGCGGGACGCTGGTTCGCGTTGAAGAGGTCCGACTGGAGGAAGATCTGTCCGTCGGTGATCGAGATCACGTTCGTCGGGATGTAGGCCGAGACATCGTTCGCCTTGGTTTCAATGATCGGGAGACCGGTCATCGATCCTGCACCCAGCTCATCGGAGAGCTTCGCACAACGCTCCAGCAGACGGGAGTGCAGGTAGAACACATCGCCCGGGTAAGCCTCGCGCCCCGGTGGACGACGCAGGAGGAGTGAGACTGCCCGGTAGGCCTCGGCCTGCTTCGACAGGTCATCAAAGATGATGAGGACGTGCTTGCCGCCATACATCCAGTGCTGACCAATGGCGGAACCGGTGTAGGGGGCCAGGTACTTGAATCCAGCGGGATCAGAAGCGGGCGACGCAACGATCGTGGTGTACTCCATCGCGCCTGCCTCTTCGAGCGCTCCCTTTACGGAGGCGATCGTCGAGCCCTTCTGTCCGATGGCAACGTAGATGCAACGCACCTGCTTATTGACATCACCGGATTCCCAGTTGGCCTTCTGGTTA
The DNA here is from genome assembly GCF_050971685.1 of Leucobacter fengyongliangi. Lineage (NCBI taxonomy): Bacteria > Bacillati > Actinomycetota > Actinomycetes > Micrococcales > Microbacteriaceae > Leucobacter > Leucobacter fengyongliangi. The sequence continues at coordinate 147,595 of NZ_JBPCEU010000003.1, forward strand.
ATGATCGTGTCGATAGCAATTGCGGTCTTACCGGTCTGTCGGTCGCCGATGATCAGCTGACGCTGACCGCGACCGACCGGGATCATCGCGTCAATTGCCTTGATGCCAGTCTGCAGCGGTTCGTGAACCGACTTACGCTGCATCACACCGGGTGCCTGCAACTCGAGCGCGCGGCGCCCTTCAACGTTGGTGATCTCACCGAGACCATCAATGGGCTTTCCGAGCGGATCGACTACGCGACCGAGGTATCCCTCGCCCACGGGCACTGAGAGCACCTCACCGGTCCGAGTAACCTGCTGGCCCTCCTCGATGCCGGTGAACTCACCGAGCACGACGACACCGATCTGGTGCTCCTCGAGGTTCTGGGCGAGTCCGAGTGTGCCATCTGCGAAGCGCACCAGCTCGTTTGCCATGACGCCAGGGAGACCCGAGACGTGGGCGATCCCGTCTGCTGCGTCGATGACGCTGCCGACCTCTGTCGTCGCTGCACCCGACGGCTCGTACGAGGAGGCGAAGTCCTTGAGAGCATCGCGAATCTCGTCTGGGCTGATTGTGAGTTCTGCCATTTCGTTTCCTCTGTCTGTACCGAAGCCGCCGGCCCCGGAGTGAAAAGTTGTGCTCTAGCCTGCGAGCTTGAGTCGGAGGTCGGCGAGACGTGAGCGGACGCTGCCGTCAATTACGTCGTTACCGATCTGGATACGGACTCCTCCGACCAGCGAGGGGTCGAGAACCGTCGTCACACGAACCGGACGGCCAGCGTTCTGCGCGAGCAACACCGAGAGTCGCTCCTGCTGAGCATCACTCAGTGGGGCCGCAATCGTCACAGTGGCCAGTTCGTTTCCACCCTGGTCTGCTGCCACTCGCGCGCTGGAGCGAAGTGCCGCGCTGAGCTTGCGGCCACGCGGGTTCGCCACCAGGTGGCGAACGACGTTCAGTGCGGAGTTCGAGAGCTTGCCAGCAAACAGGCGATCCACCAACACGATCTTGGCCGACGGATCACCCAATTTGTTGCCGAGACTGAGCTCAAGCTCATGGCTCGAGTCGACCACGCCCGCGGCCGAAAGCAACTCGTCGGCGAGCGCGGCATTGGAATTCGCAATCGCGCGAAGCCCGAGCTCTTCGAGGCCCGCAACAAACTCTGCCGGTGTCGACCAGGTTTGTGACACCGCGGACGAGAGAACCGACCGGGCGCCTGGGGACGCTGCAGAGAACAATCGCTCAACGAGCTTTGCCTTCTCCGATGCGGGGGCCGAGGCATCTGCGAGCGCTGCGAGTAGTGCCCGAGCCGAGTCGATCTGAGCCGAGGCAGAGAGCAATTCTCCGCCAGCCTCAGCGCCAAGCAGCTCGGTTCCGAGCGTCGACTTGACGCGTGCCAATGCTTCGCGTGACGCGCTTCCCACTAGTTCGCTGCCTTCTCAGAGGCCTCGAGTTCGGCGAGGAAGCGATCGACCAGTGCCGAAGCCTTCTGATCGTTCGACAGCTGTTCGCCCACCACGCCAGAGGCGAGGTCGATAGCCAATGTTCCCACCTCGCGGCGGAGTGACACAACGGCACTCTGGCGCTCAGCTTCGATCTGCGACTGTGCGGCGTGGGTCACGCGAGCAGCCTCGGCCACTGCGTCTTCCTTTGCCTTGGCCACGATCTTCGAGGCATCTGCGCGAGCAGCGTCTCGGATATCGCCAGCTTCCTGACGGGCACCGGCGAGCTGAGCGTTGTACTCCTGCAGCGCAGCCTCGGCCTTTGCCTGAGCCTCATCAGCCTTTGCGATGTTGCCCTCAATTGCGGCCGCACGCTCGTCGAGCATGGTCTTCATCTTCGGGAGAAAAACCCTCCAGAATGCAATGAGGATGATCGCGAAGACAACTGCCGACCATACGATGTCGTAGGTCGCGGGAATGAGCGGATTTTGCGTCGCGCCTTCCTCGGCAGCGACATACACTGCGTTAATCATCGAGCCTCCCTTTCGAGACTAAGGAAAGGTGAGTGGCTTAGACGAAGATGAACGGCGTTGCAATCGCGATGAACGCGAGTGCCTCGGTGAACGCGATACCGATCCACATCAGCACCTGCAGACGGCCGGCCAGCTCGGGCTGACGTGCGACGCCCTCGATTGTCTTGCCGACAACGATACCCACGCCAATGGCGGGGCCGATGGCAGCGAGGCCGTAACCGACGGTCGCGATGTTTCCCGAGATTTCAGCGAGAACAGACACAGTAGGTGTTTCCTTCCGTATGGTGAGTGCGGCGGTTGCCGAACCCGTATTAGTGCTCTTCAGCCAGCGCGAGCTGGATGTAGACAGCGGTGAGCAAAGTGAAGACGTAGGCCTGCAGAGCTGCGACCATGATCTCGAAAAGGGTAAACGCAAAGCCGAAGGCGAAGGTTCCGATACCGAACAGCTTGAAGAATCCCTCTCCGGAGAAGAGGAAGAACTGAGTTGCGGCGAACAGCAGCACCAACAGCAGGTGGCCGACCATCATGTTCATCAGCAATCGCAACGTCAGCGTGACTGGGCGAATGATGAAGGTCGAGATGAGCTCGATCGGAGTCACGATGATGTAAATCGGCTTCGGTACCCCGGCGGGGAAGAGCGAGTTCTTGAAGAACTTCTTGGGGCTCTTCTTTACTCCGGCGTAGATGAAGGTGACGTACGAGACGAGCGCCAGCACGAGCGGCAAGCCGATCACCGCCGAAGCGGCAATGTTGAGGCCCGGGACAATGCCGGTGATGTTAAACGCCAGAACGGTGAAGAACATCGCGGTGAGGATCGGCAAGAAGCGGCGACCATCTACCTTGCCAAGAAGGTCTTCTGCGATATTGACGCGGACGAAGTCGAGCGCCATTTCAGTGAGCGACTGGCCTCTGGTCGGGATGACTCGCATCTTGCGAGTACCCAGCCAGAACAGCACCAGTAGCAGCACGGTCATGAGAACGCGAATCATCATGATCCGGTTCATCGCAAACGGTGTGCCCTCAAACAGAACGATGTCGGGAAAAAACTCCGAAATCGACGGAGCATGAAATTCATCCGCCATAAAGTTGAGGGTCGGGGTCACGAGTTGCACAGCGTTAGCGAACAGCGCCATTCTCCTGATTCGGGGTGTGAATTGCATCCACACAGCGGCGAACGATGGTCGTGCCCCCAGAACGCACAGGCACGCACCAATAGCGACCCGGCAGGGAACGTAACGATCCTATCAAGGATTCTTCCCTCGGCGAAACCGAGGCCCCGGATTCGAAGCTCAGCACAGAAACCTCGCGGCTGCCGCTCACGCGCCGCGGGCGTCCGAAACGTAGGGCATCCGTGTGCGTGTGACGATCAACACGTCAATAATGAGCGAGACAAGCACCCCCGCGATCAGGGAGAAGAAAAGAATTCTGGTGTCAAGCCAGGTGGCGTCACGGAGGAGGATCACGACGACGATGAATGCCACCAGTTTGAGCAGCCATGCGCCCATGACGATCGCGAAGAAGATGACTACGAAGTTTTCACTGTTGATGAACTTCGCGTTCGCGAAGGCAATGCTGCCAATCGTGAGCCCGAGGAGCACAAACGCAAGCGTAGCTCCCAGCACTCCGCCCAGGGCTCCCGGTGCCCCCGACACGAAGTATCCGACGGCACCGAATCCCGCCATGAGCACACCTGTTGCGATTGCACCCAACCCCAGCGCCTTCAGCAGTACGGGCTGAGAGGTAGGCAAGCGTCGATCTTCGGGAAGCGTGGTCTCGTCACTCACTCGACTGTGGTCCTCTCGTTGGTGGCGCGTTCTGCCTGCGACAACCGTAGCAAGCCGCGCTGGATGAGAATTGCACGTATTCGTGACACAGGTAGGAGCGTCACCACCACACAGAGCGCTGTCCCCAAGATCGCGACGAGCGCCGGCCACAAATAGTCCTGCATGGTGAAGACCATCAGGCACGCCACCGAGACGACCACCGTTCCGAGATAGAAGATGATGACTGCCTGCACGGGTGAATGGCCCATGTTCAGCAGGCGGTGGTGGAGGTGAAGCCGATCCGCCGTGAACGGACTCTTGCCCGCACGAAGCCGCCTGAACACAGCGAGTGAAAAATCGGCGAGCGGGAGCGCGAGCACTGCGACGGGAAGAATGATGGGAATGAAACTGGCAATCACCAGCTTCTGGTCGAGTTGACCTGGGTTCAGCTGACCCGTCACCGACACCGTCGAGGTGGCCATCAGAAGCCCGATCAACAGGGCGCCCGTGTCGCCCATGAACATCTTCGCTCGATGCCAGTTAAACGGGAGAAAGCCCGCCGCAATCCCCACGACGATTGCCGCGATGAGCGCGGCGAGTGAAATGGAGGGGTCAGCTCCCGTCCTCGCGACGAGGAGTTGCGTATAGATGAAGAACACGGAGTTTGCGATGATGGCCACGCCGGCGACAAGCCCGTCGAGGCCGTCGACGAAGTTCACCGCATTCATGACCAGCGTCATGAGGAAGACCGTGAGGATGAAATTCACCGTCGGCGAGCCCACGATAAGCGTGTCTCCGACAGGCAGCGAGACAATTTGCGCACCCTGCCAAGCGAGCAGACCTGCCGCGGCAAGCTGAGCCGCAAGCTTCACCATCCAGTCAAGATCGAGGAGGTCGTCAAGCACGCCCACCACAGCGATGATGGTGCAGGCACCCAGAAGAGCCCAGAGTTGCGTCGTCTCGGCAAAGACCTCGTCGAAATTGACGAGAAATGCCGCGACCAAGGCAGCCGCGAGGATGCCGAGATACATCGCCACGCCCCCCAGCCTCGGCGTGGGAGCGCTGTGCACGTCTCGCTCTCGCACCTCGGGCGCGAGCCCAAATCTCCGACTCAGTCGCAACACTCCGGCTGAGGCGACAGCGGTGACTCCTGCCGCGACGGCGGTGACCACCAGGAATGGCAGCATCTCAGCCTTCGATCGTCACCTGAGGCAGTAACGTCGCGATCGACTCCCGCGAGACACCACCAGCGCGCAGGATACGGAGGATGCCGCCTTCGTTCGTCACACCCGTGACGTCAACGATCGTCGATGCGGTGCCGTCGCCGGCGACGGGCCCTGCGTCGAGATACACTGCCACGGCATCTCCTAGCATGTCTTGCGCCTCGGTGATGACGCGCGCAGCCGGTTCGCCGGTGGAGTTCGCTGACGAGACTGCGAGGGGGCCAGTCTCCTGCAACAGCTCAAGCGTCAGCGGCAGATCGGGAATGCGCAACGCGACGGTGCCCCCCGTCTCCCCCAAATCCCAGCTCAGCGACGGCTGGGCCGTAAGCACGATGGTCAGCGGACCCGGCCAAAACGCATCGGCGAGCGCACGAACCGGATCCACTACCTCTGCAGCCAACGCGTCAAGCGTGGCGGTGTTCGGAATCAGTACCGGTGGAGGCGACTGCCGGCCGCGCCCCTTTGCGTCGAGCAATCGCTGCACCGCTTCTGGAGCGAACGCATCGGCCGCGACCCCGTACACCGTATCGGTGGGCAGCACGACGAGTTGCCCCCTACCGAGCGCCTGTCGCGCACTGCGCGCAGCCGCGAGCAGCTGGGCGCTGTCGGAACAATCAAAGACCAAAGCCATAACCGAGAATCTTACTCTCCCCGAGGCTTTCTGGGCTGGGCCTCAGCGGATCGCTGTGGTCGCCCGGTCGCGACGCGTGAGATCTTGGTGCGTCGCGGCCTGTCGCCAGCCATCGGCTGCGAGCAGCGAGCGGATCGCCGCTCCCTGACTTTCCGCGTGTTCGAGCACCAGGGTGCCGCCTTCCACCACCAGCTCTCTGCCCACCCGGCTGATCACGCGCACGACGTCGAGGCCGTCTGCCCCTCCGTAGAGGGCGAGCGCCGGGTCGTGATCGCGCACCTCTGCGTCTCGGGGCACCATCGAGTCGGGCACGTACGGCGGGTTCGAGATCAGCACGTGCACGAGACCCGCGAGCGCTTGCACGTGTTCGAGGGTCCGAGGAGTCGCAAGTCCACCACGCACGCCCTCGTCTTGGTGGAATCGCGCCCTCTCGGCACGCGTTTCGTCGCCAATCGGGATTCGGGCATCCCCGAGCGGATCGAGATCGGCGACATCGCCCAACACAAGCTCGACTCGCCCATCGCCAAAGAGTTCCACGTTGCGAGTCGCCCAGGCGTGTGCCTCGCGACTCTTCTCCACGGCCCAGACGGTTGCGGTCGGCACCTCTGTTGCGAGAGCGAGAGCAATCGCGCCGCTGCCGGTGCACAGATCCACCGCGATCGGGTGTGGATCGGGCACGGCCTGCAGGGCATCGATCGCAAACTGAGCCACGACTTCGGTCTCGGGCCTCGGCACAAAGACCCCGGGGCCAACGTGGAGTTCCAGGCTGCGAAACGGGGCCCGCCCGGTGAGGTGCTGCAGTGGGACTCGCCTGGCCCGCTCTGAGGCGAGATCAAGGATCACTTCGCGATCCTCGGGAGCGACCTCAGCCCCGAGCAGCGCGAGCGCCTGCACGCGACCGCGCGATTCACCCAGCACGTGGGCCACGATGAGCTCCGCGTCTCCTCCGGGATGCTCGATGCCAGCGGCCTCGAGTGTGTCTCGGATATCGCGCAGCAACTCCCCAACCGTGATCATTCCACCACTGTGGCACATTTGCGAAACATCACTTCACATTCATAAGCCCCGGAAAGGGGTCAGATAACGAAGGAGTATAGTTTCATGTGGACTTGTACGACCACGAGGATTCGCGAGGAAGATACCCATGGCACGCACTTTGAACAACATCACCGAGGCCCTCGGAAACACGCCGCTTGTGCGGTTGAATCGCGTCACTGACGGCGCGGAGGCCGAGGTGTTCGCCAAGCTGGAGTTCTACAACCCCGCCGGCAGCGTGAAAGATCGTATTGGTGTCGCAATCATCGATGCCGCTGAGCAGTCGGGCGCACTCAAGCCGGGCGGCACAATTGTCGAGGGCACGAGCGGAAACACGGGCATCGCCCTCGCCCTAGTCGGCGCGGCGCGCGGATACCGGGTCGTGCTCACGATGCCCGAAACCATGAGCATTGAGCGTCGCAAGATGCTGCGGGCTTATGGCGCGGAGCTTGTGCTCACCGAGGGTCCCCTCGGCATGCGCGGCGCGGTCGATAAGGCGAAGGAGATCGTCGCCAGCACTCCCGGTGCAATCCTCGCAAATCAGTTCGGCAACGCGGCAAACCCGGCCATTCACCGCAAGACGACTGGCCCGGAGATTTGGAACGACACCGACGGACAGGTTGACATCTTTGTCGCTGGCATCGGCACTGGCGGCACGATCACCGGCGCGGGCGGCTTCTTGAAGGAGCAGAACCCGAACGTCAAGGTTGTCGCGGTGGAACCTCTCGACTCTCCGCTCCTGTCAGAAGGCACCGCTGGGCCACACAAGATCTACGGGCTCGGCGCGAACTTCGTTCCCGACATCCTCGATCGGGAGGTGTACGACGAGGTGATCGATGTCTCACTCCCCGATTCAATCGCGAAGGCGCGCGCGCTCGGCACCGACGAGGGTATCCTCACGGGCATCTCCGGGGGCGCGGCCGTCTGGGCAGCGATTGAGGTCGCGAAACGCCCCGAAAACGCTGGCAAGAAGATTGTGGTCATTGTGCCTGACTTCGGAGAGCGCTACTTCTCAACCGTTCTGTTTGAAGACTTGAACGACTGACCCGCCCGGTTCCCATGCCGCAGCTGCGGGTGTGCATCGTTTAACGATGCGTACCCGCAGCCGCATTTCCCCGGCCACACACGACGAAAGCAATTGAACGGTGAGTCTCTTTTCCCGAATGCGCGAAGACATTCAGTCAGCGAAGCGCCATGATCCGGCGGCACGGAGCGCCGCTGAAGTGTTTTTCGTGTATTCGGGCCTTCACGCCGTCTGGTGGCACGGCCTGTCGCACGCACTGTGGCAGCGGGGGCTCCGCTTCGCCCCACGCGCGATCTCTCAGCTCACCCGCTTCTTCACCGGAATCGAGATCCACCCGGGTGCACGGATTGGTCGGCGACTCTTCATCGACCACGGCATGGGCGTGGTCATTGGCGAAACCGCGGTGATCGGCGATGACGTGCTCATCTATCACGGCGTGACGCTTGGTGGCACGGGACACCACGGAGGAAAGCGGCACCCCACTATTGGGAATCGCGTGGTCATTGGGGCCGGGGCCAAGCTCCTCGGCAATATCACTCTCGGAGACGATTGCGCGGTTGGAGCGAATGCTGTCGTGGTGAGCTCGGCACCTCCTTGGAGCACATTGACCGGTATCCCGGCGGTGTCGCGACCGCGCCGTGGCGCACCGCGCGCCGAGCTTCCCGACACGGCCGATTTCTACGTGATCTAAGCTTTCCCCACGGGGTTTCCACCCGCTAGCTCAGGCGTCGACCGTGCTGCTGCATCCATCTTGCTGTTCGTCGCTGTTCGATAAGCATCATCGTGATGCCCACGGCCCAAAAGGGGATCTGCACGGCAAACGCCCACCGGAACGCATCAAGCGAGTAAGAGGAGGGTGAGCCGGCTCCTTGTACATCCAAGGTGAAACCGATGAGGAAAATCACGAGCAGCGACGAGGTGAAACCGGCAGTATTCACAAGCCCGGTCGCGAAACCAGCGAAGCTGCGCGGTGTATGAGAACGTGAAACTTCGAACGCGATCATAGAGGCTGGCCCGCCGACGGCGATGATGAACATGAGACTGGCCAGCAGCCACACGGGCGGGGTGCCGGGCCAGAGCAAGGTGACCACCCAGGCAAGCGCAATCGTCACCGCTATAGCCATGACCATGCGGACCCGCCGTTCAACAAATCGCGAGCTGAGCGGCCCCAGGACCACCCCGCCCAGCATTGACGATACAATCATCAAGCTCAGCAGGCCAGAGGCAGTTGCCGCGGTCAGGCCCACACCTCCGGTGAGAAACGGGGTACCCCAGAGCAGCACGAAAGCGTTAGCCGCAAACGGCGCAGTGAAGTGCACCCAGTAGGCCAGTCTGACTCCGGGAATACTCAGCAGCCGACGACTCTTGTCGATGAACCCGAGCCCAGGAACACGTCGCGTTTTCCCCGGATCCACCACTGCCATCATCGCGGTTGCCGGGGGCGCCAGCGCGGCGAGTTCTGAGGTGTTTTCGGTGCCGCCAAGTGATCTGGCTTCTCTGCTAGTACGCCCCAGTCTCCCGGTGACCCGCTCAAAGACGGTACCCGCGTGCGGGTAGTCGCGAAGCACAAACACGCCAAGCAGCACTACGAGAAACCCGATGGCCGCGACGCCGAGGAACCCGGGCATCCACCCGAGCCCTCCAACGATGAGCGCGAGGGGAATGACCGAGACTAGCTGGCCCGTCTGACCAATGAGTCCGGTCGCCTGACCAACGATCGGGAGTTGGCGCAACGCAAACCAGGCAGGCAACATGCGCATGACGCTTATAAACGTGCATGCATCTCCGGCCCCTACCAGCACGCGAGCAAGGATCGCGAACGACACGTCAACGACTGTCGCCATGAGAAGTTGCCCCGCGAGCATCAACACACCGCCCGTGAGGATCATCGCGGTCGGCCCGAAGCGGTCTAGGAAGAGACCGACCGGGATCTGCAGCCCGGCATAGACCACCAGTTGTAGGGTACCGAACGTCGCAAGCGTGGTGGCATCTACGCCGAAGTGTTCCTGGGCCGCGGGGCCGAGCGCAGACAGCGACGATCGATTAATGACCGCAACGGCGTACGCCAGTGCAGCGACTCCCCACACCAGCCACGGCAGGAATGTATGAGAGCGGCGCATAGTGCCATGGTATCGTCCGCGCGGGGGCGGTCTGAGCGTCGCGAAACGTGCCCGGAGAGCCCTGTGGTTCGCTCTGCTACGAACTCAGATCTGCGAGCCGAGCTTCCTCGTCGGCGCGAATGCACGACTCAATGACTGGCTCCAACGCCCCATTCATCACATGATCAAGGTTGTAGGCCTTGTACCCGGTGCGGTGATCCGCAATACGGTTCTCTGGGAAGTTATACGTGCGAATTCGCTCGGATCGGTCCATTGTGCGGATCTGGCTCGAGCGGTGGGCGCTTGCCTCAGCATCCACCTCTTCCTGCCGCTTCGCAAGGATGCGCGCGCGCAACACCCGCATTCCGGCTTCGCGATTCTGCAGCTGCGATTTCTCGTTCTGCATGGCCACCACGATGCCGGTCGGCAAGTGAGTAATGCGTACGGCGGAGTCGGTCGTATTGACGGATTGCCCGCCCGGCCCGCTTGAGCGGTACACATCAATCTTGAGATCGTTCTGATTGATTTCGATCTCGTCGGGTGCATCTACCTCGGGGTACACCAGCACACCGGTGGTAGAGGTGTGGATACGACCCTGTGATTCGGTGACGGGCACGCGCTGCACACGGTGCACGCCACCCTCGTACTTGAGATGCGCCCAAACTCCTTGTGAAGGGTCAGTGGCGTTTGACTTGATAGCGACCTGCACGTTTTTGTAACCGCCCAGATCACTCTCATCCTTCTCGAGGATCTCTGTCTTCCAGCCCTTGCTTTCCGCGTAGTACATGTACATGCGCAGCAGGTCGGCCCCGAAGAGCGCCGACTCAGCGCCGCCTTCGCCGCCCTTGATCTCGAGGATCACATCGCGCGCGTCATCAGGATCGCGCGGGATGAGGAGCCGCCGCACCTTCTCCTGAGCCTCTGCGAGGGCCTCTTCGAGGGCGGGAACCTCTTCGGCAAAGGCTTCGTCCTCCTTCGCGAGTTCGCGCGCAGCAGCAAGATCGTCAGCAGTGTGCAGCCACGATTCGTGGGCGGCCTTAATCTTGCTGAGCTCCGCATATCGCCTATTCACCTTCTTCGCGCGAGCAGGGTCAGCGTGCAGGGCCGGGTCGGCCAATTCATCCTGCAGTTGCGTCAACTCGCTGAGGAGTGACTCCACCTGTTCGAACATCTTTCCTCCGCTGCTTGAAACTCGTCGCGTTCAGCCGTGCCGTCAGGCGCGCACTGAGGTGCGCTGTACCAGCGCAAGATACTCAACATTCGTCGACGTCTCCTGCAGCTTGTTCAGGACCATCTCAAGGCCGTTCTGCTGACCCAACTCGACCACGGAGCGACGCACCTGGCCCAGCACATCTGCCTCGGCCTCACTCGTCAAGAGCTCTTCCCGCCGCGTTGCCGAGCTGACGAGGTCGATCGCGGGAAATGTGCGTCGCGCGGCCAGCTCGTCCACGAGACGAAGCTCCATGTTCCAGACACCAGCAAGCTCCTCAAGGATGAGCTCGTCGGTGCGCGAGGTTGAATGTGCATTCGCCGTGGCGATGATGGTCAGCGATCCACCGTTTTCCAGATTGCGTGCAGCTCCCAACAGACGCTTCACCGGCGCGAGAACCAACGGGTCGAGAATGCCGCCTGCGAGGCGGGCCGCAGCAGGACTCGCGAGGTGGTGCGCCCGGCCCAAACCGGTCACCGAATCAAGCAGGACGACCACGTCGTGTCCCAACTCAACGAGTCGCTTTGCGCGTTCGACCGCGAGCTCGGCAACGGTCGATTGGTCTTCTGCAGCACGATCAAAGGTTGCTGAGATGACCTCGCCGTTGATGCTGCGCTGCAGCTCGGTGACCTCTTCGGGTCGGGCATCAAGCAGCACCAGCATGAGGTGCGCCTCGGGATGGTTGTGCGCCACTCCGGCGGCAATGTGCCGGAGAGCCTGAGTCTTGCCCGACCCGCTGCCTCCCGTGATGAGACCGCGCTGCCCCAGCCCGATCGGCGTGAAGAGATCAATCAGGCGCTGAGTGAGCTCAGCCTTGCCGGTTTCGAGTCGAAGCCGTTGATCGGGATTGATCGGTGTCAGATCCTGGAAATCGACTCGATTCTGCTCGTCTTCGACGGGGCGCGAGTTGACCGTATCTACCTTGACGATCGCGTTGTACTTCTGACGACCTCCACCATCGGTGTCGCGAGGCTGGCGGATCGCGCCGACAACTGCGTCGCCCTTGCGAAGGCCGTACTTCTTGACTTGACCGAGTGAAACATACACGTCGTTCGTTCCCGGGAGGTACCCGCTCGTGCGCACGAAAGCGTAGTTGTCGAGCACGTCGAGAATGCCGGCGACGGGCAGCAGCACGTCGTCTTCGGTGATTTCTGGCTCAAGATCGTCAGGCTGGCCGCGGCGCTTGCGCTCGCGCTGACGGGTGCGACTCGACCGCGCAGGAGCCTCCCCGTTGCGGGCGGACGATGTGTCACTTCCGCCCCTCTCGGCGCCCTCTGACTGCTGCTCGCCATCTTCGGTCTCACTGGGCTCGGCGGGGCGGCGCGACTGACCGTTGCGTGAGCGACTGCGCTGGTTTGACTGGGTCTTCTGATTCCCCTGGCCTCGCTGATTACTCGACCGGCCTTGGCCAGCCTCCGCTTCGGGATCTGACTCCGGCTGCGTCACTGCCGCTGGCACGGGCTCAGACTGAGCGGCTTCTGTGCTTTGTGGCGCATCGCTTGCCGGCGCATCGGCAACGGGTGCATCAGCCTCAACGGGCTTCTTGCGACTGCGCGTCGCACGACGCTTGGGCGCGACGGGAGCCTCGGCATCAGCAGATGCTTCATCTGGGGAAGCTGTCGCGGCCTGCCCATCGTCCACGGATTCGTTGGACTGGGGCTGAGCCTGGGGCTCGGCCTCGACCGGCTTCTTGCGACTGCGCGTCGCACGCTTCTTCGGCGCTGCCGCCTCTTCTGCTACGGGAACTTCAACGGCCTCGGCGCTCGACGCACGTGCCGCACGTGGCTTCTCTGCGGCCGTCTTCTCAGCGCCACGCTTCTGGGCGGCAGGCTTTTCAGCGGCACGGTTCTCGGAAGCGGGTTCAGATGCCTCGTTGGCCTGTGCCGCGGGAGGGGCAACCGCCTCGCCGGTAGCTGCGGTCGCCCGGCGCGATCGACGGCGCGCTGGGGCTGCCTCGGCGTTCGTAGGCTGGTCTGCTGCCTGCGCAGAAGTAGCCAGGGTTGCACCAGCTGCGGGTGCGTTGGTCTCGTTGGAGATGTGCTCCACGGTCATCCTTTCGGGAGAGGTGCCACGGGAACTCTCAGATACAATGCTCTGATGTTCGCGGCGATGCACGAGTGTGCGTCAGGATCGCCCGACGAAGCGGGCGAGGAAACGATCCACCACCGGGAGGGTTCACCACAACCCATAACATTCGGGGTGGAGATCCACTCTTTCACACACGCGGGAGAACCACGGCTACGCGGCGGGAATCTCTTCTACTGTAGCACCCTTGATATCAACAGCCAGGAACAACGCGCGCCAGCTGCCGCCGTGAGCCTCTGCCACCTTCGCTGCCGCGAGTCGCTCGGCAGGCCCGCTCGCGAGCACGAGGATCGAGGGCCCCGCACCGGAAACGACTGCAGCGTGCCCCGCCGCACGAAGTGCACCGATGAGGTCGCGAGTGAGCGGCATGGCTTCCCCGCGATAGTTCTGATGCAGCCGATCTTCGGTTGCCTCGAACAGCAGCTCTGGGCTCTGCGTGAGGGCCGCGACGAGCAGCGCAGAACGAGACACGTTGAACACCGCGTCTTCATGCGGGACCTGTGCCGGCTGCAGGCTGCGGGCAAGCTCGGTTGACATGGTGAAATCGGGCACGAGCACCAGCGGCGAGACACCCCGGTGCACCATGAGCCGCTTGAACCTCGGACCCTCGGCATTGGTCCAGGCAATGGTAAGCCCACCAAAGAGCGCAGGCGCGACATTATCTGGGTGACCTTCGAGCTCAGTCGCAAATCGCAAGAGTTGGTCGTCGCCGAGGCGCACCGGGTCTGTGGCATCGTGCGCGAGGAGGCCGGCGGCGATCATCACACCTGCCACGATCGCCGACCCCGACGACCCCATACCGCGGCCGTGTGGAATGCGATTGTGCGCCACGATATCGATACCGGGCATGGTGCGGCCCAAGCGGTCAAAGACGTGCCGTACCGAGCGGGCCACGAGATTCGTCTCGTCGGTGGGAACCTCCCCCGCACCCACTCCGTTTACCGCTACAGAGACGCCCGGGGTATCACGGGTCGCTACGGTGAGCTCGTCTCCGTGTGACAGCGCAATTCCCAGCGTGTCAAAGCCTGGACCGAGGTTGGCGCTCGTGGCCGGTACGTGCACCCGCAGTCGCGTCATGAGTTGCCCTCAAGGCGCAGCACACTCGTGACAGCCGTGACCGCCTCGCTGTCGCGCAACTCCTCGACGGTCGCCGCGAGGTCGGCCTCGCGCGCCCGGTGTGTACCGATAACGAGCGACGCGGTGCCGCGCGAGCCCTCGGGTACTGACTGTTCGACGCTCGACGCGGAAACACCGTGCTGTGCGAGAATCCCGGCGATGGTCGCGAGAACCCCAGCTTCGTCACGCACCTCGAGCATGATCTGGTAGCTCGTGGTCACCTCGCCAATCGGCAGAATGGGCAGGTCGGCGTGCGCGGATCCCGGGATACCAGGCCCACCCACCACGTGCCGGCGCGCGGCCGAGACTAGGTCGCCGAGTACCGCGGAGGCCGTCTCGACACCGCCGGCGCCGGCGCCATAGAACATGAGTTCCCCGGCCGCCTCTGCCTCGACGAAGACCGCGTTCTTCCCGCCGTGCACCGCTGCAAGCGGGTGATCGCGGCTGATCAGCGCCGGGTAGACCCGCGCGGAGACACCCTCGGTACCATCCGCCGCAGTGAGTCGCTCAGCGATGGCAAGAAGCTTGATCACATAGCCGGCGTGTTTAGCCGCTTCGACCTGTGCCAGGGTTACCCGCGTGATGCCCTCGCGGTACACGGAGTCGACAGGCACCTCAGTGTGAAAGGCGATGCGTGCGAGAATGGTCGCCTTCTGCGCCGCGTCATAGCCCTCGACATCAAGCGTGGGATCCGCCTCGAGATAGCCGAGCTCGGCAGCCACGCGCATCGCGTCCTCGGCGCTGTCGCCAAAGCGATCCATCCGATCGAGAATGTAGTTCGTCGACCCGTTCACGATACCCAACACCCGAGTAACGTGGTCACCCGCGAGGCTCTCACGCAGCGGACGAATGATCGGGATCGCGCCAGCAACCGCAGCCTCGTAAGACAGCTGGGCACCGACCTGCTCGGCCGCCTCGCTCAGTTCGGGGCCGTGCGCGGCAATCAACGCCTTGTTTGCGGTAACCACGTCGGCTCCGCCCTCAATCGCGCGCAAGATCAACGAGCGAGCGGGCTCGATGCCGCCCATCAGCTCCACGACCACATCAGCACCGAGCACCAGTTGCTCGGCATCGGTCGTGAACAGCTCACGGGGCAACTCCACGTCGCGTCGCGCGTCAATGTCGCGCACGGCGATACCGGTGAGCTGCAGATTGGCCCCAATGCGGGCCGCCAACTCGTCGCCATGGTCGAGGATAAGCCTCGCAACTTGAGCGCCCACTGAGCCGCAGCCCAGGAGCGCAACGCGAAGATCGCGGTAACCGTTCACTTCGTTACTCCGTTCGATTTGTTGTGGCATGTGTGATGTCGAGGAAAGTGGTGGATCGCGAATCGCCGCGCGGCGCTCCGTGCGAGCGCCCTAGAACACACTCCGCGCGAGCAGGTCGGCCTCGGTTTCGCCACGCACGATCACTCGCGATGTACCGTCTCTCACGGCAACCACCGCGGGCCGCGGCACGTAATTGTAGTTGCTCGACATCGACCAACAGTAGGCCCCGGTCGCTGCCACCGCAAGGATATCGCCCGGGGCAACGTCACCGGGAAGCAGATCACGGTTCACGACGATGTCGCCCGACTCGCAGTGCTTGCCCACTACGCGCACGAGCGCGGGCTCGGCATCGCTGCGCCGGTTCGCAAGGCGCACCTGATAGTCGGCACCGTACAGAGCCGGACGAGGGTTGTCGCTCATCCCCCCGTCGACGCTGACGTACAGCCGCTCGGCAGAACCCAGATCCAGGCTCTCTCGCTCAGCGTCGCTGCCCGCGAGCTGCACCGGCTTCGTCGTGCCCACCGTGTAGAGGGTGATGCCCGCTTGCCCAATGATCGACCGACCTGGTTCAAAGGCGAGCTTCGGAATCGCGATGCCCGCGGCGCGGCAGGTATCTGCCACGATGTCGGCGAGTTCCCGCGCGATTGTGGCAACATCTGGAGCTTCGCTCGCCTGTGCTGAGGTGTAGGCGATGCCGAACCCTCCGCCGAGGTTGAGCTCTGCAATCGGGGTGCCGGTGATACCCGCCAGGTCCGCGTATACACCGATGAGGCGCCTTGCAGACTCGCGAAACCCGTCGGTCGCGAAAATCTGTGATCCGATATGGCAGTGCAGGCCCATGAAATCGAGGCTCTCGTGGCTGACGATGGCCCGCACGAGCTCGGTCGCTCGAGGGAGCGGCAGGCCGAACTTCTGGTCTTCGTGCGCGGTAGCCAGGTAGTCATGCGTCCCGGCGTGCACGCCGCTGTTGACGCGCAGACGAACGCGCTGGCGAATCCCCGCGGCTGCCGCGGCCCGCGCTACCCGTTCGATCTCCTGCTCGCTATCGAGCACGATCGTGCCCACGCCAGCGCCTACCGCGCGCTCAATTTCGGCGACCGACTTGTTGTTCCCGTGGAAACCGATGCGCGCCGGATCTATGTCGGCGGCGAGCACCACCGCGAGTTCCCCGCCGCTCGCAACATCGATGTTGAGGCCCTCCTCCGTCATCCACCTGGCGACCTCGACGCAGAGAAACGCCTTACCCGCGTAGTAAACAGTCGCCTCGGTGCCGACGCGGGCAAATTCTCTCTGCAACGCGGCGCGCACTTCACGGGCCCGGAGCCGGGCCGCGTTCTCGTCGATGACGTAGAGCGGTGATCCATATTCTTCCACGAGATCAGTCGCCGTGAGATTCCCAAGTTTCAGTCTCCCGCAATCGCGCCCTCGACGCGAAGTTGGCGGGTAGACACGTGGATCGATCGCGTTCGGGTCGACGGCAGCACTCACCCCACAAGCTTACCGCCCTCGGCATACTCCCCCGTGGACCGGCTACGCGCAGGTGCCGAGCTCGAGTTGCGCGGGGTTCGCGATGATGTCAGGAGCGAGGCTCGCGGCCACGGTCACTGCGCCCGTCGACGAGAAGCGAATCTCAGTGAGGGTGACTCCCGCGGGGAGTTGGTCGCGCACACACACCGAATGCGGCTTCAGTATCCCGTCGAGGGAGGTACCCGCGATTTGGCGAATCTGCTCGGCAGTGAGATCCGCCCCCGCCGCACTCACCGCGGTGGGCTCAACCAGGAGATCGCCATCGCTCACCGCAACAGCGAGACTCGCCTCGATGGGTATCCTCACGCCAAACATGGAAATGTCTCGTCCAAGCCGGAGCTCACCGCCAGTGACTCCGCCCGTATTCGCGACACCCGAGGTCACGAGCGCGATCACGGAGCCCAACTGATCTGCGGGAATCGTGACCGACGCGTCGGCCGCTTCCATTGGGCGACCAGTCGCGTCGTACGGCAGAGCCTGGGCCGATGCCGCCACCGTCACGGTGATGCCTTCGAGTACTGTCACCTGCGGCACCCGGATCGACACGTCGCCAACGTTGCCCGCGAGTGCGCTCAGCAACGCCGACCCTTCGACTGTTACGTCGACTGGGTGGTCGACGGTCATGCCGAAGCTGTCTCTCACCGCACTCGCGACGATGCCGGGAACAATGAGCCTGAGCGCAAGCTCGGCCGCGCCCGCGAGCGCCGCGAGTACCAGCACGATACCCAGCACCCGCAGTGCCCAGCGCGGTCTCCGTGGTGCCGTTTCCGCAGTCGCAGCCGCGGTCATTGCTAGAGCCGTTCCGGCGCGCTGACACCCAGCAAATCGAGACCGTTGCGGATCACTTGACCGGCCGCGTCGTTCAGCCACAGGCGCGTGCGATGCAGGTCGCTCACCGGCTCCTCGCCGAGCGGAATCACCCGGCAGTTGTCATACCAGCGGTGATAGGCGGCCGCCAGCTCCTCGAGGTAGCGCGCCACCCGGTGCGGCTCACGCAGCTCGGCGGCACCAGCGACGATGCGCGGGTACTCCTGCAGTTTGCCGAGCAGATCTGACTCGGTGTCATGGGTGAGCAGCGCAGGCTCAAAGGTGCTCCGATCCACACCCGCGAGAACGGCGTTGCGATCCACCGCGCAGGTGCGCGCGTGGGCATACTGCACATAAAACACCGGATTGTCGTTCGTGCGGCTGCGCAGCTTTTCACCCTCGAGCGAGAGCGGCGAGTCAGCCGGATAGCGCGCGAGCCAGTAGCGCAGCGCGTCGCTGCCGAGCCACTCGAGCAGGTCGTCAAGCTCGATGATGTTGTTCGCCCGCTTTGAGAGCTTCGCGCCGTTGAGGTTGACCAGTTGACCGATGAGGACCGTGATGTCGGTCTCGATGTTGTCGCCCGCAGCTCCCGCGAGCGCAGTCAGGCGGCCAATGTAGCCGTGGTGGTCGGCTCCCAGAAGATAGATCTTCTCGCCGAAGCCGCGATCCTTCTTCGTGAGGTAGTAGGCGGCATCCGCGGCGAAGTAGGTGTAAATGCCGTTGCCGCGGGTGAACACGCGATCCTTGTCGTCTCCGAAGTCGGTGGTGCGCACCCAAATCGCGTCGTCTGCCTCAAAAACGTGCCCCTGCTCGCGCAGCCGGTCGACCGCGGCCTCGATGGGGCTCTGCTCCCCGTTCGCGCCGGGTGTGTGCAGGGTGCGCTCAGAGAAGAAGACATCAAAGTGCACGTTGAAGCGCTCAAGCGAGTCTTTGATCTCAGCGAGCTGTCGCTGATACGCAGTTTCCTGCGCCAATTCGAGTGCCTCGTCTCGCGGCAGATCCGCGAGATTCGGGATCTCGCCGCGCACGTGCGCGCCCAGTGACTGAATGTATTCACCCGGGTAGGCATCCTCAGGAGCGGGCTCACCGAGCGCCGCCGCCAGAACCGATCGACCGAACTTGTTCATTTGCGAACCGGCATCGTTGATGTAGTACTCGTTGGTGACCTCGGCCCCGGCTGCTCGCAGGACACGAGACAGCGAATCGCCAAGCGCAGCCCAGCGAGTGTGGCCCATGTGCAGCGGGCCGGTGGGGTTCGCTGAGACGAACTCGAGGTTGATCTTTTGGCCGGCAAGAACGGTGCCCCGCCCGTAGCCTTCACCCTGCTCGAGGATTCGACGCGCAGTCTCGCCCGCGCTGGCCGCATCGAGGGTGATGTTGATGAAGCCAGGCCCGGCAATCTCGGCCTTCGCGATGCCGTCGATTTCGGAGATGCGCTGCACGATCTCGGCGGCAAGTTCACGCGGGTTCGTGCCGATCCGCTTCGCGAACTTCATCGCGAGGTTCGAAGCCCAGTCACCGTGCTCGCGGTTCTTGGGTCGCTCTGGTTCAGCGTCCGATTCGGTCACAACGATCTCGACACCGCGTTCGGCGAGGAGATCGTTCAGGATACGGGCGAGAGCGCTGGCAAGTTCTTGGGGGGTCACGAGTGACCATTCTACGTGCGGCATCGCGACGGAAGCTCCGAGCGTGAAACGGGGTCTCCAATTGCGCTAGGATTGTCAGGTCGCCTCCGTAGCTCAGGGGATAGAGCGCCGGTTTCCGGTACCGTAGGTCGGGGGTTCGAATCCCTCCGGGGGCACTGAATTATGCGCAGAGCATCGCTCTGCGCATTCAGGGTCCCGTGCCGTCCACGACGGCAGCCAACGGAGCGAAGCGCCCGGTGGGGCACTGAGCATTTGCACGAAGCATGGCTTCGTGCGCGAAGTGCACCCAATCGCCACTGCGATTGCCCACGGAGCGAAGCGCGCGGTGGGGCCCACGGGCATCTGCCGTCAGCGGCTCGGGCTGCGCTGCGGAAACAGCGCCAGTACCAACAACACCCCCACCACTCCACCCACAAGCTGCGCAACGATGAATGGCAGCACAGAGACTGGCGCAATCCCCGCAAACGTGTCGGAAAACATTCGGCCAATCGTCACCGCGGGGTTTGCGAACGACGTGGAAGATGTGAACCAGTAGGCCGAGCCAATATACGCGCCGACGGCCGGGCCGATGACGAGTGGTCCACGCCCTGACCGGGCAAGGGTAAAGATCAAAAGCACGAGGCCCGCGGTGGCCACAACCTCGGCGAGCAGTGTTCCCGGGGTGACCCGATCGGTAGCGGAAAGGCTGGTCGGCAGATCAAACATGAGGTTCGCGAGCACCGCTCCCCCGATGCCTCCGACGACCTGTGCCAGCACGTACGGAGCAAGATCCCGACCCGCAAACCCGCCCCGAGCGCGACGACCAACAAACCAGTCGGCGAGTGTGACCACCGGGTTGAAATGGGCCCCCGAGACCGATGCAAGGATGACTATCAGCACGGCCAGGCCGAGCGCGGTAGCGAAGCTGTTCTCAAGGAGCTGCAGCCCGATGTCACTCGGCGACAACTCGCTGGCCGCGATTCCGGAGCCGACCACTACAGTCACCAGCAGTCCGGTGCCGAGGAATTCTGCCAGCAGCCGCCGCCAGAGCGATGGGACAGATAGAGATGTCATGTTGTGCTCACTCACGTCGATACTCATTCACTGGGTCGCGGCTGTCTCGCCGACCCACCTTGACGGTAGGCATCATCGATGTTTCGACGTGTGGCGACGCATGTGACTATAATCGATAAGTGTCGATATAGACGAATCTCGATATAACTTCGTCGCGGCGTTGGCATTCACACCCAGGCATCCGTAGGGGGCACCTCATGAGCACCACACCGACCGAGACCAACCTCGCCTGCTCGCCGACCGAGTCGCACGCCATGGGCACGGAGGCGGCCCAGTCACTTGCGGCCACCCTCAAAGGACTGGCTGATCCGCTGCGGCTACGGATGCTGTCTGCAATTGCCGCAGATCCGCGTGGGGAATCCTGCGTGTGCGATCTCGCAGAACTCAGTAGTGTCGCGCAGCCCACCGTCTCGCACCACCTCAAGGTGCTCAAGGATGTCGGTTTACTTGAATCCGACCGCCGCGGCACCTGGGTGTGGTACCGCATCCCCGCAGACCGCCGCACTGCCGTCACCGCACTACTCGACTCATTTGCGCCGGCTGCGGTGGCTGACGATTCCCGCTCCCATGCCCAGGCAGCCCTGCCGAATCTTGACGAGCGAGTCACTCATCTCGCAGAGCAGCTCGCATCGGCCCACCCCGACCTCCCACGCAGCGAAGTGCTGTGGCTCGTTCGTGAGTCCTATGCCTCGCTCGCCCGCACAGCACGGGTCGCCACCCACCTCATTCCCCTCACCGAACGATTCGCCAAGCAGCGGATCGCCGATCTGCATCGAGACCGTGAGCATTCCGGTCCGCAAGTACTGTTCGTCTGCGTGCAAAATGCAGGCCGTTCGCAGCTTGCCGCGGCCCTCGTGAACCAGCTCTCGGCCGGAAAAGTGGTCGCCCGCTCCGCAGGGTCGGCGCCGGCCGCTCACGTCCATCCGCACGTGCACGACCTCCTGGTGGAGATCGAGGGCGTTCGAGCCGATGAGCGATTTCCCAAGCCACTCACCGACGATGCTGTGCGTGCCGCCGATGTCGTGGTCACGATGGGCTGCGGTGATGTCTGCCCCATCATTCCGGGCGTTCGCTATGAAGACTGGGCTGTGGGCGATCCGGCCCTCGCCTCTCCCGAGGGCGTCGCGGCGATCCGCGACGATATCGCGGCCCGCGCACAGGCGCTTATTTCAACCCTCACCACTCACGATTAGGAAAGCAACGCAATGAGCACATCCACCCCCACCGTTCTTTTCGTCTGCGTGCACAACGCGGGCCGTTCTCAGATGGCCGCCGGCTACCTGCGCCACCTGGCAGGAGACCGAATCCAGGTGCTCTCCGCAGGATCCCTTCCTGCCGAACAGATCAACCCGGTCGCGGTCGAAGCCATGCGTGAGGAGGGCATCGACATCACCTCGGAAGCCCCCAAGGTACTGACCACCGAAGCCGTGCAGGAATCGGATGTCGTCATCACCATGGGCTGCGGAGACGTTTGTCCGGTCTTTCCAGGGAAGCGCTACGAAGACTGGTCGCTCGAGGACCCGGCAGGGCAGGGCATCGAATCCGTGCGACCGATCCGCGACGACATTCGTGCGCGCATCACCCAGCTCGTGTCCGAGATCCTAGGCGCGTAAGAACGTCGGGGCACACTCACCGAGTGTTCGAGCAAAGCGGGGCCGGGTCATCCCAGCCCCGCTTTGCTATACCTGCACCTGGGTAACTGGCAGCGTCGAGTCGGCGCCGAAACCGAGGCCTGACGGCTCGTGACCCGCCGCAACGAGTTGCGCCCCGAGGGAGGCGATCATCGCGCCGTTGTCGGTGCACAGCGAAAGCGGCGGCACACGCAGATCGACACCGGCCGCAGCCGCGCGCTCGGCCGCGAGCGTGCGCACGCGAGCGTTCGCGGCGACTCCACCGCCCAGCAGCAATCGGGGCACGCCGAGATTGCGACACGCGTCGATGGCCTTTGCGGTGAGCACGTCGGCGACCGCCTCGCGAAAGCTCGCGGCGACATCAGCGACAGGGACATCCCTTCCCGCGTCCTGCTCCTTCTCCACCCAGCGGGCAACCGAGGTCTTGAGCCCCGAGAACGAGAAATCGTAGCGGTGCTTCACCAGGTCCTTCGGCAAGGTCAGCCCACGAGGAAACCTGATGGCGTAAGGATCGCCGTCGGCCGCGACCCGATCGATGTGGGGCCCGCCCGGGTAGGGCAGACCGAGGAGCCTCGCGACCTTGTCAAACGCCTCGCCCGCGGCATCGTCGATGGTCTCGCCCAGAAGCTCCACGTCGCTCACGAGGTCGCGCACGACGAGCAGTGAGGTGTGCCCACCCGAGACGAGTAACGCCACGGTCGGCAGCTCGAGTTCGCCCACGGCCCCCGCGACCTGACGCAGCCCCTCACCCTGCAAGAGGTCTGCTCCCACGTGTCCGACCAGGTGGTTCACCGCGTAGATCGGCTTCCCAAGCGCGATCGAAAGGGCCTGCGCAGCAGAAACACCCACCATCAGCGCACCGGCGAGACCTGGCCCGGCGGTCACCGCAACAGCATCGATATCTTCCAGGCGGATCCCCGCTTCGGCCACGGCCTGTTCGATCGTGGGCCGTAGCGCCTCGAGGTGGGCACGAGCCGCCACTTCCGGCACGACCCCGCCGAAGCGCGCGTGTTCGTCCATCGAGGAAGCGATGGTGTTGGCCAGCAGCGTGCGCCCGCGCACGATCCCCACCCCGGTCTCGTCACAGCTTGTTTCGATACCGAGCACCAGTGGCTCTGCCACGCTCACGCGCTCCCCCGTTCCGTTCGTCGCATCACAATTGCATCAACATTGCCTGGTTGGTAGTAGCGGGGCCGGACACCGATTTCTTCAAAGCCGAGTGACTCATACAGACCGCGCGCGACGGGGTTGTCAGCACGCACCTCGAGAAATACCTCACGCACTCCGCGTTCACTCGCGGCCCGCAGAAGGGCATCCATGAGGCGTCGCCCACGGCCGCTGCCTCGCGCGCCTGGCACCACCGCGATCGTCTGAATGTCAGCGTCTGCTCCGACCGCCAGCAGCCCGCCATACCCGACCACCACACCCAAATCGTCAACCAGCGCCAGGTACGCGCGGTGATCTGCGGTCAGCTCCTCGCGCATGAGCTCACGGCTCCACGCATCGTCGCCGAAGACGGCCGCCTCGATCGCCCAGATCTCGTCGAGATCCGCCAAACTGGCAGCACGTAATGTGCAGGCCGCGGGCCGCTCATCGCTCATTGTGTCGCCAGCCCAGACACTCTCTTTGGTCCGGCTGAGGGTTTCACATCGGGTGCGCGCAGGTAGACGGCCCGATCCGCTTCGAAGTCCCGGCCGCTCGCCAGCCGCCGCGCGGCAAGCTGCACGAGCCTGGCCGCGGGGATCCGCTCGGGCCAGATCTCGCCCGCGACCGGTTCATGCGCGGCACGGGTGACCAGATATGGCTCTCCCCTGCGCACCGGCACCCCGACCCAGTCGAGCACACCATAGTCCGTGACGAACAGCTCCCGGCGACGCGCATCCTGCACCACGCGCACAGATGCCGTCGCACCTAGCTGCAACACCGAGAGCGCGACGGCCTCGTGGCCGAGCAACGGCAAGAGCTGCACCCCGCGACCAACCGCGAACGCCTGCGCCGCCGCAATCCCCACGCGCAAGCCGGTAAAGGGCCCGGGGCCCATACCAGCCACGACCCCTGTTACTTCGGATCCACGCACCCCAGCAAGTTCCAACGAACGAGCAATCAGGGTACCGATCACCTCGGCATGGCCGCGGGCATCGTCGCTCACGACCTCGGCGATTCGACCCGCGTGACTCACTGCGACCGAGGTGCCCAGCGAGGTGTCAATCGCCAGAAGCACTCGATCGCCGACCTCGGGCGCTTCGATCACTCGCTCAGAGGGCGAGGCCGAACTGAGCTCCGCGGGCATCGAACTCGACCCACGGCTGCCGGATTCCGTGGTGCGTGCGGCGAGGTCAGTGTTGCCATCGAGCGGTTCCAGATCATTGACACCTGGTACATACCCGCACATCAGCACACCCCTGCCTTCCACCGGTCGCCGTAGCCGGTCACCGTAACGACGCGTGGCTCTATCCCCGATTCGTCCCATTCGCCGGCACCTGCCCCGGTAGGGCGCTCGATGAGCACCTCAACCCAGGAGTCGCGATCCTCGAGCATTCCAGCCCCCCATTCGGCGACCACGACTGATCGCTCAAAATCGAGGTCGAGGTCATCGAGTTCGGCGGCATCGCTGAGCCGATATGCGTCGACGTGCACCAGCGGGGGGCCACCGATAAGCGACGGGTGTGTGCGAGCGAGCACAAAGGTGGGGCTGGTCACCGGGCCGCGCACTCCGAGGCCCTCGCCAATGCCGCGGCTCAACGTCGTCTTCCCGGCCCCGAGCGGTCCGGTCAAGATCACGAGATCGCCCGCTGCGAGTTGCCCACCCAGCCGCATCCCGAGCGCGTGCATGTCGTCTGGGTCGGCGATCTCGAATCGGCGCGAGGTTGGGCCGGGTACCAGTGCCGCCCGGCCGCTGGGCACCAAGATGTCCTCGTCCGCAGTGCCGGGTACGTCGTCCAGGGCGACGCGCACCACGCGGGAGCCTATCCCGACGATGATCTCGTAATTAATGGTGCGCATCAGCTCGGCCCAAATCTCCACCGGAGGAACGCCGGTGCTCGGGTCACCGAAAAACACAACGGATTCTCCCACGCTCACCTTCCGGGCGAGGCTTCCGAGATCGATGATGCACTGGTCCATTCCGATTCGGCCCACGATCGGGCAGTGCTGCCCCGCGATCGCGACAGTGGCACCTGCCCCGTTGAGCGCGCGAGGCATACCGTCCGCGTACCCGACGGGCACGAGTGCGAGCGTCGTGTCGCCCTGCACCACGTGGTTGTACCCGTACGATACTCCAGTCCCCGCGGTCACCGGCCGCAATCCCACGATTTCAGATTTCAGCGTCATCGCCGGGATCAACCCCAAATCTGCCGATGTCCGATCGGCAAATGGGCTCAACCCGAAGACCGTGACCCCCACGCGCACCGTGTTGTAGTGGAGATGCGGAGATGAGAAGGTCGCAGCAGAGGCCGCAAGGTGTATCAGCTCGGGTTCGCACCCCGCCTGGCGCAGCATCTCGATGGCCAGATCGAATCGCGCGGCCTGGGAGCGGTCGCTTTCTTCCCCGGCGTTCGCGAGGTGACTGAAGATTCCTCTCACCCGAACGAGCCCCTCAGATTCCAACGCGGCAGCCCGCGCGAATAGCGCCTCCCACTCATCTGCAGATGCGCCGTTTCGGCTCAGGCCGGTATCGACCTTGAACTGCAGGGTGGCGACGCGACCAGAGCGCTCCGCTGCTGCGGCAAGCGCCTCGAGTTGCGAGATGTGACTCACGCCGATCTCGATGTCGCCCTCGAGCGCGGCATCGTAGTTCGCACGCACCCCATGTAACCAGCACAGGATCGGCGCATCGATCCCGAGGTCGCGCAGCGAGAGCGCCTCCTCGAGATCCGTGACCCCAAGAAGCGCCGCGCCGCCCTCGGTTGCGGCGCGCGCGGCGATTTCGGATCCGTGGCCGTAGCCGTTGGCCTTGATCACCGCGATCACCTGACCGCCCGTGAACTCGCGAATCCGGCGAACGTTATGCCGAATCGCCGGCAAGGAGACCTCTGCGGTGCGCATTGAGCCGGTTCTCACGCAGCCCCCTCGCGATCGGTTATTGTCAGGTGCTCTGGAGTATCTGATGTCGACACCAGGCTCGATGTCGATTTCGGTGTTTCGAGAGTACTCGCTCCGTCCGAGACGGCCAGCGTCGACCCACCACTTTCGAGATCCGACTCGACCACCACGAAGGCCGTGGCGACCCCCGCGTCGTGTGTCAGTGACAGGTGAATGCGGTGCGCCCCGCGCACGTGCAGCGCACGTTCGAGGGCCGCGGTGCGCAGGAAATACGGCGCGCGCTCTGCCCCTCGCCGCACCTCCATGTCCTGCCAGCTCAGGCCAGCAGACCCACCCAGAGCCTTGATGAGGGCCTCCTTCGCCGCGAACCTCGCCGCGAGCGAGCGCACCCCCAGGCCTCGTTCCTCACCAACGAAGAGGCGATCCACCAGCGCCGGCGTGCGCGCAAGCTGCCGCTCAAATCGATCGATCTGAACGGTGTCGACGCCGATGCCGCGGATCATCGGACGCTATTCGACCGTGACCGACTTCGCGAGGTTGCGCGGCTGGTCGACATCGAGCCCCTTGGCTGTCGAGAGTTCAAGCGCGAACCACTGCAGCGGCACCACCTGCACCAGCGGCTCGAATAGCGCGTCGGTGAGCGGCAGGCGAATCACGTCGTCGGCGTAGGGCAGCACCGCGGTGTCCCCCTTCTCCACGATCGCAATCACGCGGGCACCGCGCGCCCGAATCTCTTGAATGTTCGAGACGACCTTCGAGTGCATGATGGGTGACACGCGTGGGCTCGGCACGAGCACGAATACGGGCTGGCCGTGATCAATCAACGCGATGGGTCCGTGCTTCAACTCCCCCGCAGCAAATCCCTCCGCGTGAATGTAGGCGATCTCCTTCAGCTTGAGCGCGCCTTCGAGTGCCGTGGGGTACCCCACGTGTCGGCCAAGGAAGAGCACCGAGCGGGTGTCTGCCATCCAGTGTGCAAGTTGAGCGATCTGCTCATGCGTGTCGACCGCCTCGCGGATCCGCTCGGGCAACTGCTCAAGCTGTGACACAGCGGCGGCCTCATCGATCTCGGACAGCACCCCGCGCACGCGCCCCAGGTGCAACCCGATGAGGTACAGCGCCGTGATCTGGGCCGTGAACGCCTTCGTCGAAGCGACGGCGACCTCGGGGCCCGCGTGGGTGTACACGACCGCGTCGCTCTCACGCGGGATCGTAGCGCTCTGCGTGTTGCAGACCGAAACGTTGACCGTGCCACGTTCCTTCGCGTACTTGACCGCCATCAGCGTGTCCATCGTTTCACCGGATTGACTGACCGAGATGACCAGGGTGCGCGAGGTTAGCACCGGGTCACGGTATCGGAACTCATGGCTGAGCTGCACCTCGACGGGCACCCGCGCCCATTGCTCGATCGCGTAGGCACCGATCTGACCCGCGTATGAGGCAGTACCGCACGCAATAATCACGATGCGATCGATGCCCGTGAGGACATCGCTGCCCAGCTCAGTGAGTTCAGGGATCTCGACGTGACCGTCCACCACGCGACCGCGAATCGTATTCGCAACGGCATCCGGCTGCTCGGTGATTTCCTTCGCCATGAACGAGGACCAGCCACCCTTGTCGGCAGCTCCCGCATCCCAGGCTACCTCGTACTCCGAGAACTCGACGGCGTTCCCGGCGAAGTCGGTGATCCGCACCTCCTGCGGCGTGATGATCGCGATGTTGTCTTCGTCGATCGCCACCGCACGATTGGTGTAGCTCACAAACGCGGCAACATCAGACCCCAGGAAATTCTCTCCGTCGCCGAGCCCGACCACCAGCGGAGAGTTGTGCCGCGCCGCGATCACGGTCTCAGGGGTGTCTCGGTGCATGGCGAGCAGTGTAAAGGTGCCGTGCAAACGGGCGACCACGTTACGGAACGCCAGCTCAAGGTCACCAATTCGAGAAATCTCGCGACCCAGCAGCGCCGCAACAACCTCGGTGTCTGTCTCGCTGAGCAGTTCGATGCCGTCCGTCTCGACCTCGGCGCGAAGCTCAGCAAAGTTCTCAACGATTCCATTGTGGATCAGCGCCAGATTGCCGCCGTCACCCAGGTGCGGGTGCGCGTTCACATCGGTCGGCCCCCCGTGTGTAGCCCAACGGGTGTGCCCGATACCCGTGGCCGCCGCCTGCACCGGATTCTCATCAAGGAGTTCGACCAGTCGCGCAAGCTTGCCCGAACGCTTGCGCACCAACAGCTCGTCGTCGGCATCAAGCACGGCGATGCCCGCCGAGTCATAGCCCCGATATTCAAGACGCCTCAGTCCGTTGACGAGCACCTCAACGGTGTCGCCCAGGCCGACATATCCCACGATTCCACACATGCGCCCCAGTTTAGTGGCACGATGAGGAGCGATGACTGAGTACAACAACGACACTCACGCCCTGACACGGGTCGACGGGATCTCTCCCTTTATAGAGATCGGACGCGACGAATGGGCGAGGCTTGCAGGTGAGACTCCGATGCCACTCACCGAGGCCGAAGTCTCCGCATTTCGGGGGCTCGGCGAGCCGCTTGACATGGCCGAGGTGAGCGAGGTGTATCGACCACTGAGCCGACTCATCAACCAGTACGCCATCGCCGCGCGCAAGGGCCACAAACGTACGCGCCGGTTTCTGGGGCGGGGAAACGACCAGCCGACCCCGTTCGTGCTGGGCATTGCGGGTTCAGTCGCGGTCGGAAAATCGACCGTCGCACGCATCCTGCGCGACCTCCTCGCGCGTTGGCCCGAGACCCCGAACGTTCAGCTGGTGACGACCGACGGGTTTCTCTACCCCAACGCCGAACTTGAGCGCCGTGGGATCTCGCATCGCAAGGGGTTTCCCGAGTCCTACGACCGGCGAGCGCTGCTGCGGTTCGTCTCGCAGGTGAAGGCCGGGTTTCCTGAAACCAGGGCCCCGCACTACAGCCATCTGATCTACGACATCGTTCCGGGTGAGTTTACGACGGTGCTCTCCCCAGACATCCTCATCGTCGAGGGACTCAATGTGCTGCAACCAGCCTCGATGCAGCACCCGCTCGCGGTCTCCGACCTCTTCGACTTCTCGATCTACGTCGATGCGCGCACCGTCGACATCGAGCACTGGTTCGTCGAACGCTTTCTGCGACTCAAGGAAGACGCATTTCGAAACCCCCACTCGCGCTTTCGGCAGTACGCGGGGCTCGAGGAAGACGAGGCCCGGGCGGTGGGGCTTGAGTTCTGGAAGAACATCAATGAACCGAACCTCATCGAGAACATTCGCCCGACACGGGCCCGGGCCTCACTCGTGCTTCGCAAGGAACCCGACCACCGAGTGCAGAAGGTCTTACTTCGTAAGCTCTGAGCGGCACCAGCCTAGACTTGCAGGGTGATTGACTCCTCCCCGCAGATGCCCGCACGATCCAGCGCCTTGATCGAAGCGATCAACAGCCGGGTCGTGATTGCCGACGGCGCGATGGGCACACAGCTGCAAGACGAGGCCCCCACCCTCGAGGACTTTCAGGGGCTTGAGGGGTGCAACGAGATCCTGAACGTGTCTCGCCCAGACATGATCCGCCGGATTCACGATGCCTACCTCGCCACCGGCATCGACGCGGTGGAGACGAACACCTTCGGCGCGAACTGGTCGAATCTGAGCGACTACGACATCGACGATCGCATCGAGGAGCTCGCCGAGGCGGGCGCACGCATTGCCCGAGAAGCTGTGGATCACGCCGAAGCGGCCGATGGCCGTGTGCGCTGGGTGCTCGGATCGATGGGACCGGGTACGAAACTCCCGAGCCTCGGGCACACGACCTACGCTCACCTGAAGGAAACGTTCGCGCTGCAGGCGGAGGGACTCATCCGCGGCGGCACCGACGCGTTTCTCATTGAAACCAGCCAGGATCTGCTGCAGACCAAGTCCGCGGTTAACGGGTGCAAGCTCGCGATCGAGCGTACCGGTGTGCGGCTACCAATTTTCGTCGAGGTGACGGTCGAGACCACTGGCACGATGCTGATGGGCAGCGAGATCGGCGCTGCCCTCGCGACGCTCGAGGCGCTCGACATCGACGCGATCGGCCTGAATTGCGCCACCGGCCCCGCCGAGATGAGCGAGCACCTGAGGTATCTGTCCAAGCACGCGGGCATCCCGGTGATGGCGATGCCCAACGCGGGGCTCCCCCAGCTCGGCCCGAACGGTGCCGTCTACCCCCTCACTCCCGACGAGTTGGCGGTCGCCGAGGAGCAGTTCGTGCGCGAGTTCGGGCTCGGCCTCGTGGGCGGGTGCTGTGGCACCACTCCGGCGCACATGCGCGCGGTCGTCGAACGGCTCGGCGGCGAGCGCCCGACTCCTCGCGAGGTCACGCACGAGGACGAGGTGGCGAGCCTCTACCAACCGGTGTCGCTCAGACAGGATGCGTCGTTCCTCGCGATCGGCGAGCGCACCAACGCGAACGGTTCGAAGGCGTTCCGTGAAGCCATGCTCGCCGAGGACTGGGATGAGTGCGTCGAGATTGCGAAGGCGCAGATCCGCGACGGAGCGCACCTGCTCGACGTGTGTATCGACTACGTCGGCCGCGATGGTGTCGCCGACGCTCGCGCCGTGGTGTCGCGTCTGGCGAGCGCGTCGACGCTGCCGATCGTCATGGATTCGACCGAGCCCGCGGTCTTGCAGGCGGGGCTCGAACTGATCGGTGGCCGCCCGGTCATTAACTCGGTGAACTTCGAAGACGGGGAGGGGCCCACGAGTCGCTTCGCCCGCATCATGCCACTCGTCAAGGAACACGGGGCGGCGGTTATCGCGCTCACCATTGACGAGGAGGGGCAGGCGCGCACCCGCGCCGATAAGGTGCGCATCGCGTCGCGGCTCATTGACACTCTGGTCGGCCAGTGGGGCATGCGGGTCGGAGACATCATTGTGGATGCGCTGACCTTTCCGATTGCGACCGGGCAGGAGGAGACGCGACGCGATGCGATCGAGACGATCGAGGCGATCGGCGAACTCACCGCAAAATACCCGGGGCTGCACACGACGCTCGGGGTCTCGAACGTGTCGTTCGGGCTCAACCCCGCCGCCCGCGTGGTGCTGAACTCGGTGTTCCTGCACGAGGCGGTGCAGGCCGGGCTCGATTCGGCGATCGTGCACGCGGCGAAGATCGTGCCGCTCGCGCAGATCGACGAGGCGCAGCGCGAGGCCGCGCTCGACCTCGTCTGGGACCGTCGTCGATACGACGACGCGGGCAACCTCACCTACGATCCGCTGTCGCGCGTGCTCGACCTCTTTTCCGATGTGGATCTCGCCTCCATGCGCGACCAGCGCGCAGCCGAGCTCGCCGCACTTCCGGTGACCGAACGTCTCGAACGTCGCATCATCGACGGAGACCAGAAGGGTCTCGAGGGCGACCTTGAGCTGGCACTCGCCGAGGGACAGACCGCGCTCGGCATCATCAACGACACCCTGCTCGCGGGCATGAAGACCGTCGGTGAGCGCTTCGGCGCGGGAGAAATGCAGTTGCCGTTCGTACTGCAGTCGGCTGAGACGATGAAGAAGTCGGTTGCGCTGCTTGAGCCGCACATGGAGAAGCTCGACGCTGGCGAAAAGGCACAGTCCAAGGGCACGATGGTGATCGCGACCGTGCGGGGCGACGTGCACGACATCGGGAAAAACCTCGTCGACATCATCCTGACAAACAACGGCTACACGGTCATTAATCTGGGCATCAAGCAGCCGATCAGCGAGATCATCAAGGCAGCAGAAGAGCACGATGCCGATGTGATCGGCATGAGCGGCCTGCTCGTGAAGTCCACCGTCGTGATGAAGGAAAACCTGCAGGAATTGAATTCTCGCGGTCTTGCGAAGCGTTGGCCCGTGATCCTCGGCGGTGCGGCACTCACCCGCGCGTTCGTCGAGGATGACCTCGCGGAGCTCTTCGACGGCGAGGTGCGATACGCGAAGGATGCCTTTGAGGGGCTCGATCTCATGGCGCCGCTCGTGCGTGTCGCCCGCGGCGAGGATGCCGGCGAGGTCGGGCTCCCACCTCTGAAGAAGCGGATCCACCGCGCCGGGTCAAAGCTCACCCTGACCGAGCCCGAAAACCTCCCCACCCGCAGCGATGTCGCCACCGACAATCCGGTGCCCGTGCCGCCGTTCTGGGGCACCCGCATCGTGAAGGGCGTTTCGCTCGCTGACTACGCTGCCCTGCTCGACGAGCGCGCGGTGTTCATGGGCCAGTGGGGCCTGAAGTCCGGCCGCGGTGAGGGCAGTCTGAGCTATGACGAGCTGGTTGCCCGCGAGGGCCGGCCCAGGCTGCGATCCTGGCTTGACCGCATGCAGACCGAGGGCATGCTCGATGCCTCGGTGGTCTACGGTTATTTCCCGGCCTACAGCGAGGGAAACGACGTGGTGGTGTTGCATCACGGTGAGCAGGGTGGCGTGCTGGCCCCCGACGGTGGATCAGGCGGGACCCCCGGAGCCGAACGGCTGCGCTTCACGTTCCCGAGGCAGCGGCGAGATCGTCACCTGTGTCTCGCGGACTTTATCAGGTCGAAGGAATCGGGCGAGACCGACGTGTTCTCCGCCCAGCTCGTGACGGTCGGAGCGCGCGTCGACGAGCACACGGCGAAGCTCTTCGCGGGCGACAAGTATCGCGAGTACATGGAGCTGCACGGCCTCGCCGTTCAACTCACCGAGTCGCTCGCCGAGTACTGGCACAGCCGGGTGCGCACCGAACTCGGCTTCGGGTCGGAAGAACCCACCGACATCGAGGGGTACTTCAAACTGCGCTACCGGGGTGCCCGGTTTTCGCTGGGCTACCCGGCGTGCCCCGATATGGCGGATCGGCGCAAGGTCGTCGAACTGCTGCGCCCGGAGCGTATCGGCGTCACCCTGTCTGAAGAGCTGCAGTTGCACCCCGAACAGTCGACGGACGCATTCGTGTTTCACCACCCCGAGGCGAAGTACTTCTCGGTCTAAGCCCCATCTTCGTCTCAGGGTGCCTTATTTGTGCAAATAGGGCACCCTGGGAAGAACAAGGCACCGGGAGAATGTGAGCGACGGCGTTACTGTCGCCGTGCGAGTGCGGAGCGGCGCAGTGCCGCCAGCACCGGACGACCGATCAGAAGAATGCCCACGGCCGTGGTGATCGCGCGCACCGTGTCCCACGTCAGCGTGGAGGTGATGAACGAGTAGCTCAGGAACCGCACCAGATTGGCACCGGCCCCAGCATCCGAAACATACGAAATGCTCGTGTCGCTGCCTACCGCAAAGGGCCAGAACCAAACATTCATGAGTAGCCCAAAAGCGTATGAGGCGAGTACCCCGTAGGTCGCGAGCAAGGCTAGTTCCGGCCACCTGGTGCGGGATCCGGCGAACCGCCGCCCGCCGGGGATCAGGCCCGCGACTGCCCCTACCCAGCCTGCGGCAAACACCTGAAACGGCAGCCACGGGCCGACACCACCCCATAGCAGCGATGAGCCCATCATTACTGTGGCTCCGAGGAGAAACCCAAAGCGGGGCCCAAACGCGCGGCCAGCCAGAATCAGCAGGATGAGAGCGGTCTCGAAACCACCGAACCCTGTTCCGAGGAAACGCATGACCATCCCAACCGCGGTCAGGGTTCCGAGCATGGCAACGAACATCGCGCCGGAGGCACCGTCAGATAGCGCAACGATCACCGCCGCCGCAAGCACGACAATCATGGCAAGTGCGAGAGCAGGGATCGCGCCACGCGCGTCTCCGGGCACGGCCGCCGCCAGAAACGGCCAGGTGAAAGCGGCCAGTGCACCGAGACTGACCAGCACGAGGAGCGCTGCGGCAAACACCCGAGATAGCGGCCGGGGGTGCCTGAAGGTGCGAGCGCCCGGTGCCCGACGGCCAGAGGCGTGTCGGCCCCGCAGCGGCTTCTCCGTTGACGAGGCCTCGGGCACGCGGCCGCTCACGAGATCTTCCCGTCAGCCAGGCGCAGCCCGCGAACCGAGGCCCCAGCGCGTGCCAGCAAGCCTGCGAATTCGTCGTCGTGGGTCGCGAGGAGCACCGCGGCGCCCGTGGAGGCGTGCGCTGTCAGGAGTTCGGCCAGACGTCGCCGAGCGGCAAGATCAAGACCGCGCGTCGGCTCATCGAGCAGCAGCACTCGCGGCGCAGCAGAGAGTTGCACCGCAATGGCCAAGGCGAGCCGGGTACCCGCCGAAGCGTCCCGAGGGTGGGTGTGAGGCGCGGGGGGCACCGCGGGCCGGGCAATCAGCGCGGCGAATCGGCGCGATGTGGTGCCCCGCGGCGCACCCGCTCGACGATCAGCAAAGTCACACTCGGCTTCGATGGTCTCACGAATCAGGAGGTCATCGACCCGGTGCGGCACCAGGGCGACACCGGCCGCCCGACTGCCGCCGCGTGCCCCCGGCGGAAGTGCGATGTCTTCGAGCAGACTGGTCTTCCCGCTCCCGTTCGCGCCCCGCAATACGACGATTTCACCCGGGTGCACGGCGAGGTCGTCAAGTCGGAACAACTCGTTCCCTCCGCGCGAGACCACCAGGTCGCGCGCGAGTAGGATCGGATCAAGTCGAGGTGGGGCGTTACCCATACTCGCGGCACCCGAAGCGCTCGGGCCCGCAGTCGGCACAACGAGGTCAGCCATCTGCGCCGAATCGGCAGAACTGAGACCAGGCTTCACGGCGACCACCCGCCCGCGGTCAAGGCGAAGCCACTGTGTAGGCATCGCGGTCGGGAGATCAGCGAGGGCGGCCTGGCGGTGCTCGGCAATCAGCACCGCGCACCCCTGCCCGAGCAGCGCATGCAACGCGCTCCGCACCACTGTGACCGAGTGCGGGTCGAGGTCGGCGATTGGCTCGTCGAGCACGAGCACCCGCGGCCTGACCGCCACCGCAGCGGCAAGCGCGAGTCGCGTCGCCTCACCCGCGCTGAGCGTACCCGGTTCTCGTCCAGACAAAGGCTCAAGCCCGAACAGGCCCAGTGACGAGTTGACTGCCTCCGCAAGCGCGGCACCAGTGAGGCCCTGGCTTCGAGGGCCGAATTCCAACTCAGCTCGCACTGTCTCCGCGAGAAACGAGTGTTCAACACGCTGCGGCACGTGTGCGAGGTCCCCCGCGACCCGGGCGGGGCGCGGATCCACTCCTTCGCCCAGCACGGTGACACCAGCAATACGCACGGTCCCCGTGACCTCGCCGCCGGTGTAGCCGGGAGTGAGCCCAGCAAGCACCGCGAGAAGACTCGACTTTCCGCACCCCGTGGGCCCGGTGATGAAGGTGAGCTCCCCCGCGCGGAGCTCAAGTGAGGCCCGAACGAGAACTTCCCGTTCCCCATACCGCACACTGACCTCCTCGACGGCCACGAGCGGATCAACACCTTGCTCAGCTCGGACTAGAGAACGGGGCTTTGCCCCGTACCCGCGCAGCTCCATCGAGGCACCCAGGGTGGTCGCACGCTCGACCGCCTGCTCAAGCACAGGAATGAGCAGTCTCGGCCCCCGTCGCTCCCCCCGCATGCGAGCTGCACGATCCACTCGGTGACCTGCGACCAGCAGAGCTGGCACACTGCCGAGGGCAAGCGCAAGCGTGGTAGCGATCGGCACGAACGCTTGCGGCGAGCGTGCCAGGAGAGTGCGCGCATCTGCCAGCGCATTGGCCGCCCCAAAGACCACAAAGACCACGGCGAATCGAGTCGCATCGGTCAATGTGGTGAGGAGTTGGTCGAGCGTGAGCGCACCGAAGAGCGAGACACCCGCAAACGGCCCTCCGAGTGGGATCACCGGGAGGCTGAGCAGCACGATCGCGGATTCGGGCGGCGGCAGAACTGGAGCGAACAGCACTCGGTAGGCAACCCGCAGAGCGACAAAGATAATCGCACCCCACACGCCGAGCCTGAGCGCGGGGGCGTGAATTCGTCCGGTGGCGAGGCACGCGAGCAGGGCGACAGTGATAATGCCGAGCTGCCACCAGGGCACGGGTGCGATCGCACCTGCGACTGCGACGAACGTAGCCAGCGCCCAGATGAGCCCGGGTCGGGCCAATTCGGCGCCGCGTGGAGGCAGCGACCCCGCGCCAGTATCGACAGCCGGGGAGGCGCGCATCACCTAGGCTGCGGGAAGTTGCGGCTCGGTGGTGTCACCGAACTGCCACGAGAATGCGATGCCTTGGCCCGGCTCGACCTGTTGGGTTGCGGCGCCCTCCTGCGCGTAATCCCACCCATTGCCCAGATCCACAAATAGGCCCCAGTAGGCCCACACCGGACCCATGGCCGTGCAGTCCTCGGTATAGCTTTGCCCGGAATAGCTCAGCTGAAGGTCAGCCGCGGGCGCGCCTCCGACTCGACAAATCGATCCGGGAAATGCCTGACCCTCAGTGAGTTCGACGCTTGCAAGCTCGAATGCCTGCACCGCGGTAATGGGCTCGTCGGTATCAACGCATTCCGTGATGCCGTCGATGTCGAGGCTGCCAAATTCGACAACTACCGAGACACCTGCGCATTCCTCGGTTGCGGGCCCGGTCGTTGAGATGGGCTCGGAGTCAGCGGTCACCCCAGCAGAGCCCGCGCCACAGCCCGTCAGCGCAAGAGATGCCCCGAGAAGTGCAACGGCACCGAATACCCGATAGGGGCGCCGCGAAGATGAGGTGGTCATGGTTCTCCTAGATTGCGAGACGGGTACGAACGATCTCGGCGAGGTCGTCGGCAAGCTCTTGTGCCTGCGACTCGCTCTCTGCTTCGACCATGACGCGCACAACGGGCTCGGTGCCCGAGGGGCGCAGCAGAACGCGACCTCGACCTTCCAACGCTATCTCTGCTTGCGTCACCGCTCGCTGCAGCACGTCATCTGCCGAAACCTTGCTGCGATCCACCCCGCGTACGTTCACAAGAACCTGGGGGTACACGGTCATGCAGCCTGCCAGCTCGGCGATCGTCTTTCCGGTGCGCACGATCTCCGCGGCAAGGTGAAGACCGGTGAGGATCCCATCTCCGGTGGTGGCGTAGTCACTCATGATGACGTGTCCGGACTGCTCACCGCCCAGCGAATAGCCGTGCGCGTTCAGTTTTTCGAGCACGTATCGATCACCGACCCCGGTCTCGACCACGTCAATGCCGTTGTTCGCCATCGCGAGTCTGAGGCCAAGATTACTCATTACCGTGGCGACCAACGTATTCTGCACGAGCTTGCCGCGGCTTGCCATGGAAAGGGCAAGAATCGCCATGATTCGGTCACCGTCGATCACTTCACCATCGGCGTCAACAGCAAGGCACCGATCTGCATCGCCGTCGTGTGCGATCCCGAGGTCGGCACCGGTTTCGCGAACCTTGGCGATCAGTGGGCCGAGGTGGGTGGAACCAATCCCATCGTTGATGTTGAAACCATCAGGGGCGTTGCCGATCACCGTGACGCGAGCACCCGCGTCAGTGAAGACATCGGGTGAGATGCCTGCGGCTGCTCCGTGGGCACAGTCGAGCACCACGTGAATGCCTGCCAGGCTAAGACCATCCAGTGTGCCCAGAAGATGCACCAGGTAGCGGTCCTCGGCATCTGCAAATCGGCGGATCCGCCCGACCTCGCGGCCAGTGAATCCTCCGTGCGGGCGCCCCAACTCGGCTTCGATCTCGTCTTCCACCTCGTCGGCGAGCTTGCGCCCGCCCGCGGCGAAGAATTTGATCCCGTTATCTGCCGCCGGGTTGTGGGAGGCCGAAACCATCACCCCAAAGTCAGCCCCAGAGTCTGCGACCAGGTATGCCGCAGCGGGGGTTGGAATCACGCCAGCCTCGAGCACATCGACGCCCGCAGAAGCGAGCCCCGCCGCCACCGCGGCTGAAATGAACTCGCCCGAGACTCGGGGGTCGCGGGCAACAACGGCGACCGCGCGGCGGCTTTCCGCACGCGCGGCGCGACCGAGCACGAATGCCGCAGACTGAGCGAGGCCCAGGGCCAGCTCGGCGGTCACATCGACCCCAGCCAGGCCCCGGACCCCGTCCGTGCCAAATAGGCGAACCATAGTTCGGGCGTTGACTAACGCTTCGAGTACTGCGGAGCCTTACGAGCCTTCTTGAGGCCGGCCTTCTTACGCTCGATCACGCGCGCATCGCGGCTGAGGAACCCAGCCTTCTTCAGCGTCGGACGGTTGTGCTCTGCGTCGATCTCGTTGAGCGCGCGGGCAATGGCGAGGCGCAGTGCACCTGCCTGTCCGGAGGGGCCACCGCCATCAATGCGAGCGATCACGTCGTACGAGCCGACGAGATCAAGCACGGTGAACGGGTCGGTGATGAGCTGCTGGT
The DNA here is from genome assembly GCF_050971685.1 of Leucobacter fengyongliangi. NCBI lineage: Bacteria > Bacillati > Actinomycetota > Actinomycetes > Micrococcales > Microbacteriaceae > Leucobacter > Leucobacter fengyongliangi. The sequence continues at coordinate 185,969 of NZ_JBPCEU010000003.1, forward strand.
GCAGCTTGTTCGGGAAGTACTCGGCCAGTTCACGCCCGTTGACGGTCATGGTGCCCGCACCGGGAATGAGGCGAACGCGAGCGATTGCCTGCTTACGGCGACCCACGGCTGCACCGGGAACGGTGAGTGCGGGGCGGGGTGCCTTCTCGGCAGCCTGGTTTGCAGGTGTTTCGGTGGTGTAGCTCTCGACGGCCACAGTCTCTTCAGTCACTTGAAGTTCTCTTTTCTAAAGTTTTCGAGCCGCGTTACTGCGCGACCTGGCCGATGGTGAAGGGGGTCGGCTGCTGCGCCGCGTGCGGGTGCTCAGGGCCCGAGTAGACCTTCAGCTTGCGGAACTGGTCACGCCCGAGGGAGTTCTTGGGAAGCATGCCGCGGATGGCCTTCTCGACCGCGCGATCAGGATTCTTCTCGAGCAGGTCGCTGTAGGTCACCGAACGCAAGCCACCGGGGTAACCGGAGTGACGGTAAGCCTTCTTCTGAGCTGCCTTGTTGCCCGTCAGCACGACCTTCGCCGCGTTGATGATGATCACGTGATCACCCATGTCCATGTGAGGAGCAAAGGTGGTCTTGTGCTTGCCGCGCAGAAGCGCAGCTGCCTGGGAAGCGAGGCGGCCGAGAACCACGTCGGTGGCATCAATAATGAGCCAGTCGTGCTTCTGCTCAGCGGCCTTCGGCGAATACGTACGAGTCACTAGCGTGCTGCTTTCTATCGAAATGGAGGTGTCGTGAATCCCGCTCCGATGCCCTGTCTCGATTTCCCGAGTTCAGCGACCGTGGAGGGCTCAACAATTCGGATGCTGACGCACCAAAGATCAACTCTAGCACAGCTCAGTTCTCCAGTGGATCACGCTTCGCGCGGGTGAGCGCTGCTCTGGCTGCGAGATCGGCGTCGGCCGGATAGCTGATCTCCTCCAGGCTGAGTCCGTGGGCTGGCATGACGGTAAACCGACTCGTGCGCGCCCGGGCCTCTCGTAACTCCACGAGCTCCGTGATGCCGATGCGCCCGCTCGCGGTAGCGACCACGGCCCCGACCAGAGATCGCACCATTGAGTGACAGTACGCATCAGCCTCGAGCCGAGCGACGAAAACACCATCGTCGGCACGACTCCAGTCGAACTGGATCAATTCGCGAATCGCAGTGGCACCTTCACGTGCCTTGCAGAAGGAGGTGAAGTCATTGAGCCCGAGCAACTCATCCGAGGCAACCTGCAACAGCGCAGGATCGATCGGTCGCGATACGTCTGCGGTGAATCGAGCGGTCAGTGGATCACGCCTGACTCTCGGGTCGCGCACGCGGTACTCATAGCGACGGCGGAGTGCCGAGAAACGCGCGTCGAACACAGACGGCACCTCACGCACTGCATGGACCGCTATGTCTGGGGCACCGCGCCGAAGCACACCGTTGAGCCTCCGCTCGGTAAGCCCATCTGCGAGTTCGTGCGGAACATCGATATGAGCGACCTGGCCGCGGGCGTGTACCCCAGCGTCAGTGCGCCCACCGACAGTGAGGGCGACGAACTGTTCAGACAGGCGAAGCACAACGGCCAGCGCCGACTCCAGCTCCCCCTGCACCGTGCGCAGCCCAGGCTGCGCTGCCCACCCGTGAAAATCGGCGCCGTCGTATCCAATGTCTAGTCTGAGGCGAACGCTATTGCCGTTGCGATGCACTACCGGCGCTCCCTTCCGTCCGTGGTCATCTTCCGCGCCTAGAAACACCGAACGCCCCGGGGCGCAAGCACCCTCGGAGCGTTCGGCTTTCGCCAAGTGGAATTACTTCTTGTCAGCTGCAGCTTCTTCGGCAGCGTCTGACGCAGCTTCAGCAGCAGCGGTCTCTTCGCCAGCTTCAGCCTCCGAGACCTCGGCCTCGTCCGTCGCAGCGGGCGCCTCGGCCTCTTCGGCCTCGAGAACTTCTTCGACCTCGACGGGCGAGACGGCCTCGGCCGACTCTTCCTTCTTGGCCTTCTTGGGCTTCGGGTTGACGGGCTCAAGCACCAGCTCGATCACGGCCATCGGGGCGTTGTCACCCTTGCGGAATCCGGTCTTGATGACGCGAGTGTACCCACCCTGTCGGTGCTCAACCAGCGGCGCAATCTCAGTGAAGAGCTCGTGCACGATCGACTTATCGAGAATCTGTCGCATGACACGACGACGAGCGTGCAAGTCACCACGCTTGGCGAACTGCACCAAGCGATCAGCGACGGGCTGCAGCCGCTTCGCCTTCGTTTCGGTCGTCTGGATGCGCTTGTGCTCGAACAGCTGTGAAGCCATCTGGTTGAGCAGCAGGCGTTCGTGGGCGGGTCCGCCTCCGAGGCGGGGCCCCTTGTTGGGCTTTGGCATTGTTTACTCCGTTGAATGAAAAGTGTGGGTCGAAAACGACCGAGTACTAGTTGACGTCGTCTTCGTAGCTGTAGAACTGTGCACCGTCAAAGCCGGGCACGGCGTCCTTCAACGAAAGGCCCATCTCGGTGAGCTTGTCGCGCACCTCGAAAACGCTCTTCTGGCCGAAGTTACGAATGTTCATCAGCTGGGCCTCGGAAAGTGCAACGAGCTCGCTGACCGTGTTGATACCTTCACGCTTCAGGCAGTTGTAGCTGCGAACCGAAAGGTCGAGATCCTCAATGGGGATTGAGAGCTCTCCATCAACGACAACCTCTGCCGGAGCCGGGCCAATCTCGACGCCTTCTGCTGCGGTGTTGAGTTCGCGCGCCAAGCCGAACAGTTCGACCAGTGTGGAACCGGCCGAAGCGATGGCGTCGCGCGGCGTGATGGCGGGCTTCGATTCAACGTCGACCACCAGGCGGTCGAAGTCGGTTCGCTCACCGGCACGCGTGGCCTCCACGCGGTAGGTGACCTTCAACACGGGCGAGTAGATCGAGTCAACCGGAATCCGGCCGACCTCGGCATCTTCGTTTCGGTTCTGCGCTGCGGAGACGTAGCCGCGACCGCGCTCAATGGTGAGCTCAAGCTCGAACTGAGCCTGGTCCCCCAGAGTGGCGATCACGAGTTCCGGGTTGTGGACCTCGACGCCAGCGGGTGCTGAGATGTCGGCCGCGGTGACCTCACCTGCACCGGTCTTGCGCAGGTACGCAGTAATCGGCTCGTCGTGCTCGCTCGAGACGACAAGCGCCTTGATGTTCAGGATGATCTCGGTGACGTCTTCGGTGACACCGGCGATCGTGCTGAACTCGTGTGCGACGCCCTCGAAGCGGACGCTGGTTACAGCGGCGCCAGGGATCGATGAGAGGAGGGTGCGACGGAGGGAGTTGCCGAGCGTGTAGCCAAAACCCGGTTCAAGGGGTTCGATCACGAAGCGCGAGCGGTACTCGGAGATTGACTCTTCCGTCAGAGTGGGGCGCTGTGCAATGAGCACTGTGGTGGTTCCTTTCGCTGGAGTCCGCTATATGACTCATGCGGTGTGGGGAGGTGGGGTGTAACTGCTTATGGAGTTTCGACTGCGCATCACCGGGGCCGAGACGGCCTCGGTGATGCGCAGTCGAAAAACTCACACGCGACGGCGCTTGGGCGGGCGGCAACCGTTGTGCGTCTGTGGCGTCACATCGGTGATAGAACCGACCTCAAGCCCAGCAGCCTGCAGCGAACGGATCGCGGTTTCACGACCCGATCCCGGACCCTTGACGAAAATGTCGACCTTCTTCATGCCGTGCTCCTGCGCCTTGCGCGCGGCGGATTCTGCAGCGAGCTGAGCGGCGAAGGGGGTCGACTTACGCGAGCCCTTGAAGCCGACGCCACCCGACGATGCCCAGCTGATTACGGCACCGGTGGTGTCAGTAATCGAAACGATCGTGTTGTTGAACGTCGACTTGATGTGGGCTTGGCCCACAGCAACGTTCTTCTTGTCCTTACGACGCGGCTTGCGCGCCGCGCTTTTTGGTGCAGCCATTTATGTTCTCCTGAAAGCTCTGTGTAGTGGTCGCGGAACCTACGGTTACTTCTTCTTACCGGCGACGGTGCGCTTCGGTCCCTTGCGGGTACGAGCGTTCGTCTTGGTGCGCTGACCGTGCACAGGCAGCCCCTTGCGGTGGCGGAGACCCTGGTAGCTTCCAATCTCGACCTTGCGACGGATGTCTGCGGCGACCTCGCGTCGCAGATCGCCCTCTACCTTGAAGTTGCCTTCAATGTAATCGCGCAACTCTACGAGCTGCTCGTCGGTGAGATCTTTTACGCGGATATTCCCGTCGATGCCGGTATCGGCGAGAGTCTTGAGTGCGCTGGTGCGACCAACGCCATAGATGTAAGTGAGTGCAATCTCAACGCGCTTATCGCGTGGGATGTCTACTCCTGCGAGACGTGCCATTCTGGCTCCTTGCGTGGTGTGGAGGTGTGGTGCGCACCGGGGGTTCGGGCCTCCGCCCGAGGTGTCCCCCTCAGTCTGCGACTGTGGGTTCTTCGATGCGCTGATTCAGATATTCAGTTGTGGATCGGGCCTACGGCCCCGCACCCGGCAGAACGAGGGACTTAGCCCTGGCGCTGCTTGTGACGCGGGTTCTCGCAGATCACCATGACACGACCGTGGCGGCGGATGACCTTGCATTTGTCGCAGATCTTCTTAACGCTGGGCTTGACCTTCATGATGTTTCCTTCTGTGTGTTCGCTGTCCTCGTACCCGTGGGATGCCGCGGGCCGTTACTTTTCAGCGACCTACTTGTAGCGGTAGACGATACGGCCACGGGTCAGATCGTAGGGGGTCAACTCCACGATCACGCGGTCTCCAGGGAGGATACGGATGTAGTGCTGACGCATTTTGCCCGAAATGTGGGCGAGAACCTTGTGTCCGTTGGTCAACTCAACGCGAAACATCGCGTTGGGAAGAGCCTCGACTACCTGGCCCTCGATCTCGATGACGCCGTCTTTCTTGGCCATAGCCTCACTATCGCTTCAGTGGGTGAATGCTGATCTTGCGAATGCTCAGACCCCTCCTCGCGGGAACGCGAAAACAGGCGCAAAGCACCAAAGAGAAATCCTATCTCGCTTCCCGCTGAATTTCAAGCTGAAGCATCGCACAATCACTCACCCGGATCTCCAATGGTGCCCGATACGCTGAAGTTTATGAGTGACACGAGAAACACGGGGGATGCTTGGGTCACCGCGGCTGACGGGCAGCGCTACTGGGGGCGCTTCGGTGCTGCGGGGCTGCTTGCGTACGATCCCAGCAAGGGCATCTTGCTGCAGCATCGCGTGAACTGGAGTGACCACGGGGGCACCTGGGGAATCCCAGGCGGCGCAAGACACGAGGGCGAAAGCGCTATCGACGGCGCCAAACGCGAGTCGCTCGAAGAAGCCGGGGCACCCATTCAGTCAACTGCCGCAATGTTCACGCACGTGCTCGATCGCGGCGGGTGGAGGTACACGACAGTCATCGCAGAGGTCACCAGGCCGTTTGAGCCGGAGATCACCGATGCCGAGAGCCACGAGCTCAGGTGGGTCGCGCTCAATCAGGTCGGCGCGTACCCGCTGCACCCGGGTTTTGCACAGAGCTGGAGGTTTTTGCAATCTCTCGTCGGACACCGCCCCGCCATCGTCGTTGACTCGGCGAATGTCATCGGTTCAGTGCCGAACGGCTGGTGGAAGGATCGACGAGGTGCACAGGAGCGGCTGCGCGATCGCGTGGCGAATGTTCTAGGAACGGGAATTCCGGCGGGCATGCTCGCCCTTACGCAGAGCGACTACCCAGGAATCGATCGTGTTTTCCCGCTATGGACACTGGTATCGGAAGGTGGCGCACGCGGCGTACCGTCGGTTCCCGGGGTCAACCTCGTTGACGCACCACTCCTCGGCGACGACACCATCGTCGCCGAGACGTGCCGTCTCATCGCGGAAGGGCGCCGTGTCACCGTGGTAACCGCCGACGAAGAACTCCGGGAACGGGTGTCCGCTGCGGGCGCTATCCTGCGGAGCCCACAGACGCTTCTGCGACACCTCCCGGCGTGACCTTCCCAAAATTTGCTCGCGCACGCAGCGCGCAATTTACAGTCGGGCCATCTCGCTCTTCCTTACTCGAACGGCGCCGTCCTGACCTCGTGATCCTCGGCGCGCGCCGAGCAGACTCAGCGTTCGACCAAGATACCGTCTCCGTCGCACCAGACCCAAGCGCCGGGGCGGAATGACGCTCCCCCGAAAGTGACGACAATATCGCTGGCCCCACTGCCAGTCTTCGTCGACTTTGCCGGGTTCGTGCCGAGAGCCTTCACGCCAAGCGGGAGCGTGCCGATGGCGGCGCTGTCGCGAATGGCACCATTGACAATCACACCAGACCAGCCGTGATCGACGGCAAGCGCGGCGATCAGATCCCCGACCAGCGCGGTGGCAAGCGATCCGCCACCGTCAACGACCAGCACCGCCCCCTCGCCCGGGGTCGCCAACACGGACTTCAAGAGCGCGTTGTCTTGGTGACAGCTGACCGTGCGAATGGGGCCGGCAAAGCCAGTCACACCTCCAAAATCTCGAAACTGTAGCGATACGGACTGCAACTGCTCCCCCCGCTCGTCATACAGATCGGCCGTGCTGATTGTGTCGCTCACTCGGGTACCCCATTTCTTCGGACCGCGGTCCAAGTCCTCGGGCCGCCAGCTCCACGTTACAGTGCCTGATCGGCCGAGTTGCAGAAGCGCCCACTTATGATGTACATCTGTACATGTACAAATGTACATCACTCCGTTCCGAGCTCGAAGGCGACATTTCCGATGGCTGCGCTCACCGCCCCAGAACCCGCACCGCTTCGTCCGCATCGCCGAGATCCACGTGCGCGCCGCCAGGCGATCGTTGCTGCTGCCGCTGAACTGATCGTGGAGGTGGGGCCCTCACGACTCACTCACCGGATGGTCGCGGCACGGGCGGGGGTCGCGCTGGGCTCCACGACGCAGTACTTTGTCTCGATTGATGAGCTCAGGGAGGCTGCGCTTCGACTCCTGGCCGACGAAATCGAGGAGGGCCTCGTCGAGGCACAGTCGGCCCTCGCCGAGTTCGATTCGGCGCCAGAGCAACTCGCTCAGCTCATGCATCGCTTTCTGAGCGACCCCAGGCAGGTTCACGCCGACATGGCCCTCGTTACGAGCGCCACCCAAGATCCGCGATTGCGTGCCATTGCACTGCGCTGGTACGACGGCTTGGTCGAACTCCTGTCCGCCCACCTCGGACCGGAGCGCGCAGAGCTCGCAGCTATCTTCTTCGACGGCGCCACGATGCACGCAGCGTTGCACGACGTTCCGCTGAGCGCTGAGCAGCTCGCACGCCTGTTTCGCACCATCGCCCGCATGCCCGAGCCTGCCCCCCTGGCAGCTGACACACAGGAGAAGGCCCCGACGGAGGCTTCCCCATCATGACTTTCCCCTCGCTTAAGATTGTCCGTGGTTCTCGTGTGCGGCGTTGGGCCGCTGTCGCGGTGCTCACCGCCAGTCTGCTCGTACTCATGATGGATATGACGATCCTCAACATCGCAATTCCAGACATGGCAGCATCTCTCCGGCCCACATCCGACCAACTGTTGTGGATCGTCGACATCTATTCCCTGGTTCTGGCCGGACTCCTGGTTTCCTGGGCCGCCGTTGCCGACCGCTGGGGGCGCAAGCGGATGCTCATGCTCGGCTATGTCCTCTTCGGCATCACCTCCGCTCTCGTTCTGTGGGCGACATCCGCTGAGACTGTCATCGCCCTGCGTGCGCTCCTGGGGGTGGGGGGTGCCATGATCATGCCCACGACCCTCTCGCTCATCCGCGTGGTTTTCACCGACCCGCGCGAGCGGGCCTCGGCACTCGGTATTTGGGCTGCGGTGTCCTCACTCGGGGCCGCGGTGGGCCCGCTCGTGGGCGGGTTGCTCCTCGAGCACTTCAGCTGGCATGCGGCGTTCCTGGTCAACGTCCCACTCATGCTCATTGCGTTCATCGCAGGCCTATGGCTCCTTCCGGAATCTCGGGTTGCCGAGCCCGGGCGTTGGGACTGGATCGGGGGAATCCTCTCGTTTTCAGGCATGATCCTGCTGGTCTGGGCCATCAAGATCTTCGGCAAAGCTGCGAGCTTTCTGGCTCTCGAGGGGTGGATCGCGCTGCTCGCCGGGGTGGCGCTGCTCGCCTGGTTCGGCGCGCGATGCTTGCGTCGCGCAGATCCGCTGCTCGACATGCGACTGTTTCGCAGCCGGACGTTTTCGGCAGGAATCATTGCGGCGCTGGGTTCCATGTTCGCGATGGGAGCGGCCCTCCTGCTCCTTGCGCAGTGGATGCAACTCGTCGACGGGACCAGCCCGGTCGAGGCTGGCATCCGCCTCTTTCCTGCCGCAATCGCCGGTGCCGTCGCCTCGCTTGCGGCCCCACCTGTCGCACGGAGGATCGGGGCCCGGGCCGTCCTCTCCGGCGGTGTCGCCGCAGCGGGGCTCGGCCTCATCGCCGTGGGCCTGCAGCCCGGCGCTCTGTCTCAGAGCACCGTGTTTGTCGCCCTCGTGCTGATCGGCGCGGGTTCCGGAGCCCTGGCAATCGGCTCTGCCATGATCATGTATGAGACCCCCGAGGAGAAGGCCGGAAGCGCCGCGGCCCTGGAGGAGACCTCCTACGAACTCGGCAGCGTGCTGGGAGTGGCGGTCCTCGGAAGTATCGCGGCGCTGCTCTATCGCGCCGAGTTTGCACGAGTGCTCGCGGCAACGCCCATCGACCCCGCGCTAGCGGCAAGTGCAGCTGAATCACTCGGTTCTGCCGTCGCCATCAGCCGGGAACTCGGGCTGGAATCTCTCGCCACCGATGCGGGTATCGCGTTTACCCACGCGCTGCAACTGACCGGGCTCGTCGGCGGTTGTATCATGCTCGGAATTGCCGCAACAACCTTTGCACTGACTCCACGTGGCACCGACGTGTCAGCGGTGCGTCACGCATGAGGTGAGTGGCTAGAAGTTCGTGCCGCTGAGCACCAAAATAAATCCGGGAATGGTGACCGCACCCACAATCCCAAGCACGAGTGCCGGGATCCACCGCAGATTCTTGGCGTGGGAGCGAATAAGCAACACGATCGAGAGGATGACCGCAACGAGCCCCACGAGCACCGCAGCTATCCCCGCTACGGGTAACACGAGAAGAGCTGTCACCATCGACCACCCGGGATCCCCGCTCGCCGCTGAGAGCAGCCCCAGTCCGATCGCAATCACCGGCACGGCGAACGCGATGATTCCCATGGTGAGGGCCGTGATCCCCAGCCCGCGAAAGGGAGGCGCTTGGGGAACGTGGGTCAGCGGCGCAGTCGACGTCATAGATTCAGACTATATCCGGGTGAAGGTGCCCAGCCCCGTGCCGTCAAACGAGGAGAGCCGCAGTCGCGATGCCGCCCCGTCGCCACCGACTTCAAAGGTCGCAGTGGCTCGCGAACCCCACGGAGCACTTTCCGAAATTGGCGAGTAGGCAAACGTCGCGCCGTCCCATTCCTCGAGTTCGAGCGCGACGCTCCCGTCGACACCGAGCCGCGCCATCAACATTTCGCCGTCACGTTCAACCGTGAGTGGCCCGAAATAGGGGCTCACGTAGTCGCCGATCAGACTCGCGTCTGACGGGGCCGCCTCAGGGTTCGCTGGGCGATCCACATCGACCAAATCGCCAACCGGTCCCATCATTGGTCCGAAGAAGGCCCCAAAATCGGCGACCCAGTCGCGGGTCACATCTCCGAATTGCACGATGTCGAGGAATGAGGCGGAGACTGCCTCGGGCAGACCGATCGGGGCTCCATTCGTGAGCACCACGATGCCCAGGTCGAGTTCGGGAACGACCTGGAAATTCGTTGCGGCACCCAGCACAAATGCCCCTGAGTGAGAGATGGACATCCGGCCACTCACCAGTGGCGACGCGTTGAAACCATGGCCGTAGTGCGCGGGGCGCTCAATGCCCGTGGCCGGGTGACTCGACACGATCTGCGGGCTCATCGCAGCGATGAGTGCCTCGCGATCCGCGATCTGAGTGCCCTCAAGTTCACCTTCGCCGAGCAGTACTCGCAGCCACTGTGCGAGGTCGTTTGCGGTCGACGAGACTCCGCCTGCGGGAGCTTCAGCGTCGGGGTCGCGATCGAACTCAGCGACATACTCGCCATCAATCACGGCATGCAAGAGGGCACGATCGGGGTGCGAGAGAAAGTCGTCGTGGCGGGCACTCGTCGATTCCATGCCGATCGGGTCAAATACGAGCTCGGCGACGAGCTCCTCCCATTCCTGGCCGCGGGCGGCCGCGACAGCTTCGGCACCAACGGTGAGGCCAAAATTCGAATAGTGATAGGTGGATCTGAAGTCGTCAAGGGGTTGTAGACGGAGGCGCTGCAAAATCGTGTCTCGGTCAAAACCCAGATCCTCGAGATCGTCGCCCGCGCCCGTGATGAGTCCCGTTCGATGCGAAAACGCATCACCAATGGTGGCCAGCTCGGTCAGCGTGGGGTCAGAGTACTCGAATTCGGGCAAGAACGTACGAATTGGGGTCTCCCACGAGACATCACCCTCGGCGATTGCTGCCGAGACAGCGGTCGCCGACAGCGGTTTCGACAGAGAAGCAATCTGGAAGACGGTATCGGGGGTGATCTCCTCGTTCGATCCAACCTCGCGCACGCCGAATCCGTCAGCGAAGACCACCTCGTCTTGAAACACGACGGCAATTGACATGCCCGGAACACCTGTGGCGTCCAGCCCCTGCTGCGCGATCTCTGGAAGCTGCTCGAGCGCACGCTGAACCTGTTCGTCGAGCGCGCCCGGGAGAGTGACCGCGTCAGAACTGGGCGTGTCTCCGACGGTCACCGCGACGGGCCTCGTGGCCGGTGATCCGCAGCCGGTCAGCACGAGTGCGACAAGGATGGTAACGGCAAATGCCGGACGGATACGCAATTTCAGGACGAGGCTACTGCCCGGCTGCCGGACTAACGACGTACGAGACCGAGACCTTCGAGCTGTCGTCCGAGTCGACGATGACAGTAAAGCCAACAAACCACTCTTGGCCGGTGAAGGAATACACCTTCATGTCCCCCATGTCCATCGTGGATTCACCCTCGTACCCCGCTGAGCGAAATTCTTCGAGCAACCGGTCAACCTCGGCCTGGTCAGTGAGGAAGGTTGCCGTCATGGTGTCTGCCGACTTCAATGACATCTGGATTTCACCGTCAGGAGTGGGAATGTCTGGCCATCCCTCCGGGAGTGCCGCGCCGCCCCCGGTATTGATATCGACCTGCCCACCGGTTGACTCTTCAGCGAGGCGCTCAATCGCCTGTTCAGTGCCCTGTTGTACCAACTGATCTATGGGGTTGGCGCAGCCCGTGAGCCCCAGGAGTAGGAGTGAACCAACTGTCGCAGAGGCAAGAAATGTGGTGAATCGCGCAGCCTGCATTGTGAACTCCGTCTCAACATGGACCTGTCTGAGTCACATCATGCCAGCCAGTCCAGGCCTCGGACAGTCCGGGCCGATAACGGTTTGTGAACGATGAGCCCGTGGGAACACCGACAGAGCCGCGCCGCGCATCCTCTCGGAAGCCAGAAATGGCTTCCTCAGAGAAGCATCAGCGTCGCTGACGCTTCTCCCGGAATCACGGGAGCTACTCCGACCCGCGGTCGTCGCACAACTCACAGCGCGGACAGAGCCGCGCCGCGCATCCTTTCGGAAGCCAGAAATGGCTTCCTCAGAGAAGCATCAGCGTCGCTGACGCTTCTCCCGGATGCGCATGTTGAGAACGATTGGACTGCCCTCAAATCCGTAGCGCTCGCGAAGCCGACGCTGGATGAACCGGCGGTAGCCCGGATCGAGGAAGCCGCTCGTGAAGAGCACGAAGGTCGGCGGACGATTCTGCACCTGAGTGCCGAAGAGGATCCGTGGCTGCTTTCCACCACGCAGTGGGTGTGGATGCTCCTGCACCAACTCGGCAATGAAGGCATTGAATTTCGCCGTCGGAATGCGGGTGTCCCATGAGTTGAGGGCGGTCTCGAGTGCAGGAACGAGTTTTTCGAGATGACGGCCGGTGCGCGCAGATATGTTGACCCTCGGAGCCCACGCGATGTGCGCCAGGTCAGTCTCGATTTCACGTTCCAGGTCGCGACGACGCTCATCATCAAGCAGATCCCACTTGTTGAATGCGAGCACGAGAGCGCGCCCCGACTCAAGAACGAGATCGATGATGCGCACGTCTTGCACACTGATCGGCTCGGTCACGTCGAGCATGACGACTGCGACCTCTGCTTTTTCGAGCGCCGCGGCGGTGCGCAGTGACGCGTAGAAATCAGCGCCCTGGTGCATGTGCACGCGACGACGAATTCCAGCGGTGTCAACAAACGTCCAGACCCTGCCAGCAAGCTCGATCTGTTCGTCAACCGGGTCACGGGTAGTGCCAGCGATGTCATTGACCACCACCCGTTCTTCGCCTGCAGCCTTATTCAGGAGGCTCGATTTGCCAACGTTGGGTCGGCCCAAAATAGCCACACGCCTGGGGCCGTCGAGCTTTGGTTTCGCCACAGCTGACTCTTTAGGCAATGCCTTCAGAACTACGTCGAGCAGATCTGCGACACCACGTCCGTGCAGCGCAGAAACCGGGTACGGTTCGCCGAGGCCCAGCGACCACAGCGCCGCAGCCTGGGGTTCCAGCACCGCGTCATCAACCTTGTTGGCGAGCAGGAACACCGGTTTGTTTGTGCGACGAAGCAACTGCACGACTCGCTCGTCAGTTGCAGTCGGCCCAACTCTGGAATCCACGACAAACATCACGGCATCGCACAGTTCGATTGCGACCTCAGCCTGAGCGGCAACGGACGCATCGATGCCCTTTGCATCCGGCTCCCAGCCGCCGGTGTCGACGAGCGTGAAGCGTGTGCCGTTCCACTCAGCCGGATAACTGACACGGTCGCGAGTCACGCCCGGAACGTCTTCAACGACCGCTTCTCGTCGCCCGATGATCCGGTTTACGAGAGCGGATTTTCCGACATTCGGCCTGCCGACAATAGCCACCACCGGGAGCGCCTCAGGCTGCGACTCGGTGAAACCGAGAAACTCCCCGTCTTCGCCGATGAGGTTGAGATCCTCATCTTCAAGCTCGAAAGCATCGAGGTTCGACTTCATCGCCCTCAGTCGCTCTTCGTCTGTCACGCCATCGTCGATGACGACCCCAGCGTCTTCCCCGATCATTGGGGATGACTCAGGGTCGAATTCCTCATCTGAAATTCCGTTGTCGTTGTGCTCGCTCATCGCGATGCTCCTCCCGTGGCCACGGCATGCGCCGAAGTAACCACATCAATGACAGCCTGTACCGACTGCCCAAAATCCAAGTTGCTCGTATCGATCTGCGTCACGCCGGCCGCGGGAGTGTGGAAATCAACCACCAGGGCATCCTTCGCGTCACGCACGCGCAGATCTTTCAATACTTGCTCGAGCGATGCACCCGCGAGCTCGCCCGCGCGACGGGCCGCGCGTACCTCCGGTGCCGCGGTGAGGAGTAGGCGCACGGGCGCGTGGGGAGCCACGACGGTGGTGATGTCGCGCCCCTCGATCACTACCCCTGGCAGCCCAGATGTCGCCACGATGTGCCGAAACAACTCATTCAGCATTTCCCTGACCCTCGGGTGCCGCGAGACCTGACTCACTCGACTCGTGATATCCGGATCGCGGATCGCCGCAGTCACATCGCTGTCGTCCCTCGATCCCGGCAGCCTGACCGCCACTCGCGGTTCCCCCCGCATCGTGATGGAGAACTTCCATCCGTTTAACAGTTCTGCAAGCGCCGACTCATCGTCAAGGTCAAGCCCCCCTTCACGAGCGGCCCAGGCCAACGCACGATAGGCCGCGCCGGTATCGAGAATCCCAAAGTCGAGTCTCTTGGCGGCTTCTCGCGAAACGCTCGACTTTCCGCTCCCTGCGGGCCCGTCGATCGCCACGAGGATCGGGGCTGGTGGTGCTGTGTTCGCAGCGTTCATAGCGTCCTCCAGCCGCGCTCGGTCAGGTCAGTGATGGCTTGTTCGGCCACGTCGGGCAAAACCGCGATCTCGGCGAAGCCGATCTGGGCGCCCGGCGAGTGCTCGAGGCGCAAGTCTTCCATGTTAATGCCTAGGTCTCCGAGCTCGGTGAGAAGGCTGGCAAGTTGACCGGGCCGATCGTCAATCAGCACGGTCAGCGTCACGAATCGGTCGCTTGAGCCGTGCTTTCCGGGAATCCGCGCGACCCCACGGTTTCCGGCTGCGAGAAGATCGGCGAGCTGGCGTCTCGCTCCTGGCTTATCCGGCGCGCGAAGAGCCTCGGTGAAGGCATCAAGATCGCCGCGAAACGCGTCAAGTGCCTCAACCACTGGGCCCCGGTTGGCTCCCAGAATCTGCACCCACAATTCTGGCTGACCCGAGGCGATCCGAGTGGTGTCTCGCAACCCTTGACCGGCGAGCCCGATCGCCTGTTCACTCGCAGAAACGAGCCGACCGGCAAGGAGGCTCGCGACGGCTTGCGGGAGATGAGACACCAGACCTACCGCAAGATCATGTTCCTGTGGGGTCATCTCGATGGGGGTGGCCCCGAGTTCGAGCGCCACGGCCTCAACAATTGCGAGCGCCTCGGGAGGCGTCTCCTCATCCCGACAGATCACCCATGGCCTCGCGGTGAACAGATCGGCGCGAGCCATAATTGCGCCGCCACGCTCCCTGCCTGCCATGGGGTGGGAACCCACGTAGTGGGTGAGATCCACACCCCGTCGCTGCAAATCGACGAACGGAGCGAGTTTGACGCTCGCGACGTCAGTGACCACTGAGGTGGGAAACGTGCGAAGCGCGCGTTCGATCACGTCCGCGGTGACATCGGGCGGAGTTGCGACCACAACCAACGCGGGCTCAGGGTCGCTCGGGAGGCGAGCACGCCCGGCACCGTAGTCGGTGGCCAGCGCGACGGTGGTCGGCGAAGCATCCTCAAGCGTCACCGTGACCCCTCGGTCACGCAGCCCGAGGCCGATACTGGCACCAAGCAGGCCTGCACCGATGACGTGCACCTGCCCGTTCACCCGGCTGGCTAGTCCTTCGCCTCCAAAACTCATCGCTTCCCTTCCACACCGCGGCCAGCTGTGCCGCCCTTCTGGCCCTTACCGGCACCCGCACGCGAGGCGCGCGAGTGCGGGTTGCCCTTCGCGGCGACTCCCCGCATACCGCGGGCTCCCTTCCCGTCGCCCGGGCGACCACCTGTCACTGATTCGCTGCCACCCACAGAGGCGTTGAGCAAGGCTCCTCGCTCGGCGTGCGACAACTCACGCATGTCGCCCACGCGTAGTGTGCCCAGGTGCAGTGGCCCAAACTGCCGCCGCACCAGTTCTTCGACCGGATGGCCGACGTCGGCGAGCATGCGACGAACAATCCGATTTCGCCCGGAATGAAGTGTGACTTCCACCAGCGAATGCTTCGGACCCGCTCCGGGCAACAGCTTTGCGGAGTCGACCTTGATTGGGCCATCATCGAGCTCGATGCCGTCGCGCAGCTTCTGGATCGTCGCCGGGGTCACGAGTCCGCGCACCTTCGCAATGTAGGTCTTCTGCACGCCGAACTTCGGATGAGCGAGCCGATGTGCGAGCTCGCCGTCATTCGTCAGCACAAGCAAACCTGAGGTATCTGTGTCGAGACGCCCCACATTGTAGAGCCGTTCACCAACGATCTCAACGAATTCGCGGAGGTCTGGCCGACCCTGCTCGTCAGACATCGTGGAGACGACACCGCGCGGTTTGTTCAGCACAAAGTACAGTTTCGATACGTCAAGTTGCACGGGAACGCCGTCGACACTCACGACGTCAAGCTCCGGATCGATGCGCGTGCCGAGCTCGCGCACAACCTCATCGTTGACCGTCACCCGCCCTCCAGTGATGAGCGCCTCGCAGGCTCGCCGCGAGGCAACGCCAGCGTGTGCGAGCGCCTTCTGCAGCCGCACACGTCCGTCGTCGTCAAAATCAGTGGATCCGCCAGACACCGGGCGATCCCAACCAAACTCGGCGAGATCAATCTCGACCGACTGCCCGTCAACCGAGAAGGATCCGCCGAATCCCACCGACTCGCGGCCAGAATCACGCTCTGAATTGTTCACTCTCAAACCCTTCGTTCGGGTCGTCCAGGAACGGAGCGATCGGCGGCAATTCGTCGATGCTCGCGATTCCCAGGTGACCAAGCAGCGCGTCGCCTGTGCCGTACAGAACTGCCCCGGTTTCCGAGTCATGCCCGGCTTCGGTAATCAGCCCGCGGCTGACAAGCGTTCGCACAACAGAATCGACATTGACCGCACGAATAGAGGCGATGGCACCGCGAGAAACCGGTTGCCGGTAGGCGATCACGGCAAGAGTTTCGAGCGCAGCCTGTGACAGCCTCTGCGGGCTGTGCTGATCCACAAAGTTCGATACGACAGCGTCGAGAGACTCTCGCACGAAGTAGCGGTAGCCACCGGCGATCTCGCGGAGTTCAAAGCCCCGCCGCGGGCCTTCCCCTCGCCCGTCATAGTCGGCCACCAGGGTAGCGATGGCCTCCCGAACCTCACGAACCGGGCGATCGGTCGCGGTGGCAAGCGCGACCACACTGAGCGGTTCGTCGGTGACAAGCAGTAGTGCCTCTAACTGCTCGTGAAGCGTATGATCGTCGTTCTTAGTCATAGTCTCCACCCAGCGTTGCCAACTCGTCGTCCGACCAGCTCTCGCCAACCCACTCGACACGCAGTTCACCCAGCGGCTCAGCCTGCTCGAACATCACGGCATCGCGCCGATATAGCTCGAGGATCGCAAGGAACCGCGCGACGATGACTCCGCGCTCGGTCACTCCCGAGGCGAGCTCGCGGAAGGTGTGTGCGCCACCCGTGCGCAACAATGAGACCACAATCGCCGCCTGTTCGCGGATCGACACGAGCGGGGCATGCAGGTGATCGAGACCGACCATCGGGATCTCACGAGGGGTGAATGCCAGAAGCGCGAGGGCCGCGAAATCTTCGACTGAAAGGGTCCACCTGAGCTCGGGGCCGCGCCGACGGAATTTAGCCTCAAGTGGCACTTGCCGAGGATGACGCGCCTCCTCAGCCTCGAGTCGCGCTTTGAACCAATCGCTCGCCTGTTTGAAAGCTCGGTATTGGAGCAGCCGCGCGAAGAGCAGGTCCCTGGCTTCGAGGAGCGCCACGTCCTCCGCATCGACGACTTCTCCCTGCGGCAGCAGGCTCGCGATCTTGAGATCAAGCAGCGTCGCGGCGACAACGAGAAACTCGGAGGCCCGATCAAGCTGCGACAGATCGCTCCCCTCAATGTCAGAGAGGTATGCGATGAACTCGTCCGTCACCAGGCTGAGCGATACCTCAGTGATGTCGAGTTCATGCTTCGAGATGAGATTCAGCAAGAGATCGAATGGGCCGTCGAAGACCTCAAGCGACACCCGGAAGGCATCCTCGGGCAGTCCTGAGCCGTCGTGCGCGTCGTGCGCGCCCGGCTCTTCGAGATCCGTTGATAGCGCGGTCATGACAGAGTCAGGCAATCGTGCCGCGAGCAACCAACTCACGAGCGAGCTGCAGATACGCCTCAGAGGCCGGGTTACTGGGCGCGTAGTCGAGGATCGGCTTCGCAGCCACAGAGGCATCGGGGAGTTTGACCGTGCGCCCGATCACCGTGTCGAAGACTTTGTCGTCGAAGGTGTTGACTACCCGTTCCAAGACCTCGCGCGCGTGCAGGGTTCGTGAGTCGTACATGGTTGCGACGATGCCATCGAGCTCAAGCTGCGGGTTGAGGCGGTCTTTGACCTTCTCAATCGTTTCGATCAGCAGCGCCACCCCGCGCAGGGCAAAATACTCACAGGCCAGCGGAATGAGAACCCCGTGACTGGCCGTAAGTGCGTTGACGGTGAGGAGGCCGAGCGACGGCTGGCAATCGATCAGGATGACATCATAGTCAGGAGCGACCTTGCGCAATACGCTCGCGAGGATCTGCTCCCGCGCCACCTCACTGACCAGGTGAACCTCCGCGGCAGAGAGATCGATGTTCGCCGGAATCACGTCGAGGTTCGGAGTTTCGGTGCGCTGAATCACGACCGACGGATCCTTTTCGTGACCCAGCATCAGGTCGTAGATCGTCGGCACGTCGTGCGCGGCAACGCCCAGACCTGCGGACAAGGCACCCTGCGGGTCGAAATCCACCGCCAGAACTCGTCGACCGTATCGCGCGAGGGCTGCGCCGAGGTTGATCGTTGTTGTGGTCTTCCCCACGCCACCCTTTTGGTTGCACATCGAGATGATGCGCGCTGGCCCGTGGCGATCAAGCGTTTTCGGTACCGGGAAGAAGCGCTCGGGCCGACCTGTCGGTCCCAGCTTTGACGCACTCTGTGCCACCCGGGTGCCCCTTTCGTTCGCTGCCCTAACACGCAATCCTATCGCGCCGGGCCCTCGTCAGAACTTCGTGTCACGTAACACCCCTATCTCGCCCGCGGATGCGCAGACAAATAGTGCTCTCGAAGCGTTTCTGCGGTGACGTGAGTGTAGATCTGGGTGGTGGTCACCGAGGAATGACCAAGCAGTTCCTGCACGCTGCGCACGTCGGCACCGCCTGCCAAGAGGTGGGTGGCAAACGAATGCCGGAGCGTGTGTGGTGACACGTCGCCCGAGATCTGTGCCCGGTCAGCGGCCGCACGAATCGCAAGCCAGGCGCTCTGCCTTGAGAGTCGCCCCCCTCGCGGCCCGACGAAGAGGGCAGGTGTGCCCTTCCCCGCGGCGATCATGATGGGCCTCGCACGCACGAGGTAGGCCGAGAGCGCGCGGCCCGCGTAGCTCCCGTAGGGCACGATTCGCTGCTTCGATCCCTTACCCAATACGCGGAGCAACCCACCACCCTCGAGTGCCTGCATTGGGTTCGCCCAGGCATCCCCCTCACCGGACGCTGCCAAGAGATCATCCACATCGAGGCTGGTAACTTCGCTGATGCGCGCCCCACTTGCGTAGAGGAGTTCGAGCAGGGCACGATCCCGGAGTTCAACTACGCCCTCTCCCACTGTGGCAGAAAGCAACGCCTCTACCTGCTCAATCGAGAGCGCCTTCGGGAGCCGCAAGCCCGGCTTGGGTGTGCGTACCCCGCGAGCTGCGTGAGTCTGCAGATCCCCTTCTTCAAACAAAAAGCGGTGCATCCCTCGCACGGTCGACAGGCGTCGGGTAATCGTTCCCACAGAGAGCGCACGTGTGTGGGCAGGCGAAACGTCCTCCCCCACGAGCCCGCGCTGTCGCTCGCCGCCGTTGAGCTCGGCTACGTAGTCGGCAAGCGTGTCAGGGGTCACCTGTTCGAGGCTCTCGATGCCTCTCCCCGAAAGCCAGGCCCCGTAGGCTGCAAGGTCGCGTCGGTAGGCCTGTTGTGTGTTCTGAGAAAGTCCGCGCTCAATGGTGATGTGGCGCAAGTAGCGGGCGGATCCCGCTTCCGGCCGCATTCCGCTTCGCCCTAGGCGTCAAACAGCCGAGTGGATTCTCGGCGCGTGATCGCGGCATCAACGAGACCCGCAAAGAGCGGATGCGGGGTGCCTGGCCGCGAACGAAGTTCAGGATGTGCCTGCGTAGCAATATAAAAAGGGTGCGCCTCGCGTGACAGCTCAACGTATTCAACGAGTTGACCGTCGGGGCTCGTGCCCGAGAATACGAGACCTGTGGCAGAAATCTCGTCGCGATAGCGGTTGTTCACCTCGTAGCGGTGACGGTGGCGCTCTTCGGAACTGTTTGCCCCGTACAGCTCGGCCGCCAGCGATCCCTCTGCAAGCCGCGCCTGATACAGGCCTAAGCGCATCGTGCCGCCGAGATCACCGCCGTCGATGATCTCAACTTGCTCGGCCATGGTCGCGATAACTGGCACGTCTGTGTCGGGATCAAATTCGGTTGAGGAGGCTCCAGGGAGGCCAGCGACGTTTCTGGCGTACTCGATGACCATGCACTGTAGCCCGAGGCAGAGACCCAGAGTCGGGATGGCGTTTTCGCGCGCGAATCGAAGGGCCCCGAGCTTTCCTTCAATTCCTCGAATGCCGAACCCACCGGGAACACAGATGCCGTCGACATCGCCGAGTGCGGCACGGGCACCTTCAACCGTTTCGCAGTCATCGGAGGCCACCCACTTGATGTTGACCTTGGTCGAGTGCGCGAAGCCCCCTGCCCGGAGTGCCTCGGTGACCGACAAGTAGGCATCTGGAAGATCGATGTACTTGCCCACGAGGGCAATGGTCACCTCACCCTTGGGGTGATGAACAGCGTCAAGCACCGGCTGCCAACCAGACCAGTCGACCTCGGTGACGCGATCGGTGAGTTCGAGATGCTCGACAATCGTCTGATCGAGTCCCTGGTCGTTCAGGAGCTTTGGCAGGTCGTAAATGCTCTTCACATCGATGGCATTCACCACCGCCGCTTCATCGACATCACACATCAGAGCAATTTTTCGGAGATTGTCTTGCGTGACGGGCCGATCGCTGCGAAGCACGAGCGCGTCTGGCTGGATGCCGATTGAGCGCAACGCCGCCACCGAGTGCTGCGTGGGCTTCGTCTTCTGCTCGCCCGAGGCCCCCATATAGGGCACCAGAGAGACGTGAACGAAGATGACGTTCTTACGTCCGAGTTCGTGGCGCACCTGACGGGCTGATTCGAGAAACGGCTGCGACTCAATGTCGCCGACCGTGCCACCGATCTCGGTAATAATGACATCTGGCTGCGGAGTCTCTTCCGACTGCAGGCGCATGCGTCGCTTGATCTCGTTCGTGATGTGCGGAATCACCTGAACGGTGTCGCCGAGATACTCCCCTCGACGCTCCTTGGCGATCACCGTCGAGTAAATCTGACCGGTCGTGACGTTCGCCGCCTGCGAGAGATTGATTCCGAGGAAACGCTCGTAGTGGCCAATGTCAAGGTCGGTCTCTGCCCCATCGTCGGTCACGAAAACCTCTCCGTGCTGGAACGGGTTCATCGTGCCTGGATCGACGTTGAGATACGGATCCAACTTCTGCATGACGACGTGCAAACCTCGAGCTGTCAGCAGATTGCCGAGACTCGCCGCCGTTAACCCTTTGCCAAGAGAGGAGACCACACCCCCGGTCACGAAGATATGTTTCGTTATTCCGGCTGTATTCCGCTCTACTCCCACGGGCTTCAATCCTATCACTCCTTATGCGCCGCCGGTTGCCAAGTCACAGAACCCAGACCTGTGGTCTACTTGAGTTCTTGCCTCGGCACCCACACTTGTTTGATGATCATCAGCACCATCGCGGTGACGGGAATCGAGATGAGAGCCCCCAACAGACCGAGCAGGGTGCCGCCCGCCAGTGCACCGATGACCACCAGCGAACCCGGCACCGAGACGACGCGATTCATAATGCGCGGGGTCAGCACATACGACTCAATCTGCATGTAGATGAGGTAGTAGATCGCGGCGATGAGTGCGGTGGTGGGCGATTCGAAGAGCGCCACAGTCGAGACCAAGATGGTCGCCATCACAGAACCGATGAGTGGAATCATGGCGAGCAAGAAGACACCCACCGCGACGAGTCCTGCGAAGGGCACTCCGACAATTGACATCATGACGAAACCGAGAATTGAGTTTGTGAGCGCCAGAACAACCATGCCACTCACATATCCGCCGACGGACTTGGTGATCTGTTCAGTGATGTCAATCACCTTGGCGCGGTTGCTTCGCGAAACGATGTTGTAGAAGGCGCGCTTCGTTGCATGCAAAGACGCAAGAAAATACAGGCTCAGAATGAGCACCACGATCATGGCGGTCAATCCATTGGCGATTCCGATACCGGCCTCCCAAACTCCCCCCGCAACCTGCGCCCAGTTCTCAGGTTTCCCAACAAAGTCCTGTGCCATGCCGAGCAGTCCCTCGAAATCGACGTACGCCCCGAAGGTGTCTTGCAGGGTGAGGTACCACTCCTGATTCTGCACGTCAACGAAGTAGCTGGGAGCGGTCCTGACAAGTTGCCCAATCTGAGTCGCCAGCATCGGGATAACCGCGGCGAGGATTCCGCCCACGACCAAGAGGAACCCGCCAAATACGATTCCGATACCGAGGGGACGCTTGACCTTCCGCCTCTCGAGCCAGCGCACGACAGGGTCGAGAGCCAGAGCAATAAAGAGACCACCAACCACATACATGATGATCACGCTGAGTTGCCCGATCATCTGACCGAACAGAATTGCCACGAGAGCACCCAGGGTGATCACGAAACCGAGTTGGAATGGGCTGCGCACGACAAACTCACGCACGTTCACCTGCCGCCCAGCCTCGCCCTCCGCGTCTTCCTTGGCCGCAGCCCGCGCATCGCGATACAGCGCACGCGTTTCTGCATCGAGCTGCTCGAGATCTGCGTGCACCACATCTGGGTGGGTGTCGAGATAATCGGCACGCTCCTCAGCCGTCACAGGAAGTTCGCCGCCGAGCCCGATTGCACCGCGCTCGCGGCGCCAAAACATCTTCATGTTGGGAGCGTAGCACCGCCCTCAGTCATTCAGACGGAGGTACCCAGTTCGAGCAGTTCGGCGGCATGCTCAAGCGCGCTCTGGGAATCCGAGAGGCCCGACAGCAACCTCGCCATTTCGGCAAGTCGCTCATTTCCGCTCAGTCGGCGACACGAACTCTCCGTGAACCCGCCCGAAGAATCCTTCGCAATCTGTAAGTGGTTGTTTGCGAACGCCGCGACCTGAGCGAGGTGCGTCACGACGATCACCTGAGAGGTTTGCGCAAGCCGCGCAAGGCGCCTGCCAATCTCGATAGCCGCGGCTCCTCCAACCCCCGAATCCACCTCGTCAAACACGAACGTGGGCACCGGATCCACGGCCGCCACAACCACCTCGAGAGCCAGCATGACTCGAGAAAGTTCGCCACCTGAGGCACCCTTAGCGAGCGGCCGCGGGGCAGCCCCTGGGTGTGGCTGCAACAAGAGTTGCACCTCGTCTGCGCCGGTCCGGCTGGGCTCTGCGGGAATAATCTCGACAATGAACCGGGCATCAGGAAGTGCGAGTTCGCGCAGTTCTTTGCTGACCAATTCGCTGAGGGTGGATCCCGCGGCATGCCGGGCGGCCGATAGCGCCTGCGCCAACTCTTGTTCCCTCGCGCCGAGCTCGCGCGCGCGCTCCTGGAGCTGGTCGATGCGTTCGTCGTCGCCCTCGAGCTCGGTGAGACGCTCTATTCCCGCTCGCGAGTGCGCAATTACCCCGGCCGCATCGGTGCCGAACTTGCGAAGGAGCCCGTGAAGTAGCGCGAGTCGCTCGTTCGCCCGAGCAAGCTCCCCCGGACCCTCTTGATCGAGATCGCTGGCGTACACCGCGAGTTCTCTGGCCGCGTCGTTGACCTGCGCGCTCAAGCTGCGAAGCGTGTCTGCGAGCGAGGAGAGCTGCGCGTCGCTCGCAGAGACTCGGTCGAGCTGCCGCAGAGCGGTATCGATGAGCGAACTTGCGTCTGCTCCGAACGGGTCACTCGAATCTGCGGAGAGCGCGAGATTGGCAGCCGCGGTGGCTGATCGCAATTCCTCAAGATTGCTCAGCCTGGCGATGTGTCGCCGTAACTCGTCTTCTTCTCCTGGCTGAGGATCAACAGAGGCGATCTCTTCGAGTTCCTCGCGCAGCTGGGCCGCCTCCCGGGAACGCTCATCTCGCGATGCCGTGAGATCGGCGACTTCGGCAGCGAGCTCGCGCCGCTTTGCGTGCGCAGCCTGAAATTCAGCAAGCAGAGCCTGCAGTTCCCCGCCGCCGAAGCGATCGACCATCTCCCGCTGGGCCGCCGCGCTGCGAAGCCGCAGTTGCTCACTCTGCCCGTGTACGGCAAACAGCCGCTCAGCTAGCCTGGTGAGCGCCCCGACTGGTGCCGCCGACCCTCCCACACTCGCACGACTACGGCCCTCGGAGCTTACTGTTCGAGTGAGCGCAAGGTCTCCGTCTGCGATGTCTCCGCCGATATCCTCCACAAGCTTCGCAACGAATGGATCAGCGGTGCGAATGAGACCGCCCACGCGTGCCGCGTCAGCGCCGGTGCGGACCGCGCCCGCGTCAGAGCGCTCACCCATGAGGAGCCCCAGTGCGGTGACGATCATCGTCTTTCCCGCACCGGTCTCGCCAGTGATTGCGGTGAACCCGGGGCCAAGCTCAAGCGTGGCGTCAGCGATGACTCCCAGATCCCGAATGCGCAGCTCTTCGATCACGGTGCCGCCTTCTCGTTCGGGGAGGATGCTTCCTGGGTCGAAGACGCACGACTCCCGCGCCAGCCGGCGACGGGAAGGTGAAACTTGTTCACGAGACGCTCTGTGAATACCGCTTTGTCGATGCGCGCAAGCCGCACAGGGAGCGTTGACCGGCTCACCTGCACCACCGCTCCGGCGGGCAACTCCGTGCGACGTCGTCCATCACACCACAGCACGCCCAGTCCCACGTTTTCGGGCAAGATTTCGACCGTCAGCACCGAATCAGGACCGACCACGAGCGGGCGGTTGAAGAGTGCATGCGCCGCAATAGGAACGAGAAGCATCGCTTGCACACTCGGCCAGACAATGGGACCGCCAGCCGAAAATGAGTACGCGGTCGATCCCGTGGGGGACGCGAGCACGACACCGTCGCAGCCGAACGACGACAGCGGACGCCCGTCCACTCCGATCGCGACCTCCAACATGCGTTGCCGTTTCTCTACGCTGGCTTCGTTGAGGGCCCAGGTCTCGGCGAGTAGCTCCCCGTCGGCTGTCGCACGAACGTCGAGGGTGAACCGCTCCTCCACGGTGTATGCCCCGGCGAGTACTCGTTCAACCGTGAAATCGAGGCTGTGCGACTCGGTCTCAGCGAGAAAGCCGACGTGACCGAGGTTCACCCCCAGGATGGGGCAAGAGACTCCTCGCAGGAGTTCAGCGGCGCGAAGAATCGTTCCATCACCCCCGAGTACCAGCGCGATCTCAAGAGTGTCCGGCGCGACATCGCGTCCGAGCTTGGCCGTGAGCGCCGAGTCGAGATGCGGCTCGAAGTCCTCGCGGTCACTCGCTGGCATGACCACGATGACCCCGGCTTCACGAAGCCGATGCACCACACTCACCGTTGCGGCGATGGCTTCGGGACGCGCCGTATGCGATACAACCAGGATCCGCCTGGTCTCAGCACTGCCCTCAGTCATCGATCTCCCCCGTTGAGTCCGGTCGTGAGTTTCTCCGTGGCCTCTTCTCGGGCTGCGCCCATGGTGAGTTCACGTATCCGCTGTTCCCATTCTGTCGGATCGGCAGGTTCACCCGCCCCGAAATGCACAACATATTCCTGGTTCCCGCTGCCGCCCGTAATCGGCGACGGAATGAGTCCGCGAGTGACAAACCCGAGCTCCGCCGCAGCCCGGAGTACCTCGAGCACCGCGGAAGCCGCGGCACGGGGATCGACAACAATGCCGTCACGCACTCCCTGTCGACCGACCTCGAATTGCGGCTTTACGAGCAGCACCAGGTCGGCGCCAGGGTCGGAAACTCTTGCAATTGCCGGGAGTACCAGCGTCAGTGAGATGAACGAGAGATCCGCCACCACCACCTGCGGCTTCTCAGTACCCCCGGTGACCGCGGCAAGAGTGTCTGGGGTGAGTTCGCGTGCGTTGCATCCCTCCACGACCTGCACTCTCGTGTCTGCGCGAAGCTCCGCAACGAGCTGCCCGTGGCCGACATCAATCGCGAATACCTCGCGGGCTCCCCGCTCAAGCAGCACCTGAGTAAACCCACCAGTAGATGCCCCCAAGTCAAGCGCCAGCTTGCCCCTCACCTGCACGTCGAACTCGTCAAGCCCGGCTATAAGTTTGTGTGCCGCACGGCTCACGTAGAGGTCTGGCCGTGTGACTTCAACAGTGGATCCCGCGGCCACTCGGAGCCCTGCCTTCGCGGCCTGCGTGCCGTCCACCCGCACCACACCCGCGGAAATCAACTCTGCGGCTTGACTTCGCGAACGCGCGAGTCCGAGTTCAGGCAACACCAGGTCCAAGCGCGAGCGCTCACCGGACCACCTTGCGGCACGTCCCGATTCCATCGGAATATCGCTCACCTTGAGTCGCTCAACCCAGGTTCGTGGTCGCTTCGCTGCAGTTCTGAGAGCAACTCCTCAGCGAGTTGGTCGTACCCAGTGGATCGCCGCTCGAGCGGCTGTGCCTCGATGACCTCGATGCGCCCCAGCAGACTTCCCTCATCAGTATTCGCTTGCCTCTCGCTCATGCGATTCAGACTACCGCCAGTGGTCTTCGTAGAGTTCTGCAGGAACCTGGAGTCCGTAGATCGCGAGGCCGGAGGCCCAGATCGCCGCACAGCCAGCACGGAGCAGATCGATGGGCGAAGGGCCGCGATCCACAATCTCAACAACATTGCCAGTCATGCGAACTCGCGCCGCACCGACCCGCGCGGTACCGTCGGAGCTGACCTCGGTGGCAGGGTACTGCTCGTGCAGCTCTGCAAGCGTGGCCACAATGAAATCGGGGCGCATGTCAGCACTGGCGGCAACGAGCTGCTTCGGGCGATCCACGCCTGTCAACACGTGTAGCGCAGGTATCCCGGCGGCCACCGCCCCCTTGATATCGGTGTCGAGACGGTCGCCAATCATCAACGCATTGCGTGTGCCGAATCGACCGAAAGCGGTCTCGAAAATCGCGGGTTCTGGCTTGCCCGCAAACACCGGAAGCCGCTGCACAGCAGTGTGTACCGCGGACACGAGTGTGCCGTTTCCCGGCGCGAGACCGCGCGCCACCGGAATCGTCCAATCGGTATTCGTCGCGATCCACGGAAGCACCTCACCCCCAGGCTGCTCCGCAAGCGCAAAAGCAGCCTCAGCGAGGTGTTCCCACCCGACGTGCGGTGCGAACCCCTGCACCACTGCGGCGGGGGCGTCTGCGGCGCTCCTGGTGATGCCAAAGCCGGCCTTCTCGAGTTCGTCGACCAGGCCATCACCACCCACAACGAGCACCAGTGATCCAGCGGGTACCGTTCGGGCGAGTAACTGCACCGCAGCCTGCGGGGAGGTCACAATGTGTTCAGGGCTGGCCTCAAGCCCGAGGCCGCGCAGGTGCGCGGCAACATCGCGATCGGTTCGGGAAGCGTTATTGGTGACGTACCCAAGTTGCGCATCCCGACCAGCTCGATTGAGGTGTTCAATCGCGCCAGGGATCGCACCCTCGCCACGGTAGACAACCCCATCGAGGTCGACGAGGAGAAGCTCCCGGCCCGACAGTGGGGCCGGGCCGAGAGCAGTCCCTCGCTTCCCGAACCACGCCATTAGCGCTCGCCGCCCTCTGGCCCACTTTCGTTCGACACCACGTCGTTCGGCTGGGCATCTGACTCGTCCACGTGGGTCACCGTATTCTCGACCTTCGCTTCTGCGTCTGCGTCTGCATCTGCATCTGCGTCTGCCTCAAAGTAGTTGGCATCGAATTCGTCTGAATCAGCCTCACCTGGCTCCTCCCAGACTTCAAAGACCTCTTCTGAACCGTCGGCGCCGTAGTGCTCTTGAAGCGCCACATCTGCCTGGGCCGCACGAGCACTCCATGTGGCTGCCTCGGCGTCACGACCGAGGTCTTCAAGCACATTCGCGTATGCGGTGAAGAGATCGGGACTCCAGCTGAATGCACGCTTGGGATCGAGCTCGGGGATCTCCAATTCGAAGAGCGCTTGCTGTGTCTGACCGAGGTCGAGCCTGGCACCTGACATCGCAATGGCAAGAAGCACTCGCTGTTCCGTGTCAAGATTTTGTGCGTCGGCGTCGAGACCGGTCTCGATCGCCTTCTCGGGACGGCCCAGTCCGCGTTCGCAATCGACCATCAGCGCGAGATGCCCATGAGAGCCGCTGAGTCGGCGGTAGGTTCGCAGCTCGCGCAGAGCAAGAGCAAAGTCGCCGGTTCGGTATGCAGTAATAGCGAGCGTCTCGCGAGCAACTGGGATCCGCCCAGCTCTCCGGCTTGCTGAAATCGCGTGCTGGTGAGCGAGCTCCGGGTCAGTGTCAATGAGCTGGCCAACCATCGCCAGATGCCTGGCTACACGTTCCTGAACAGCCTCCTGCAGAGTCTTGAGCTCATTCCGAGCTGAAGGGTGCAGGTCCTTGGCACGGACATCGTCGGGAATCTCGGGATCAAAGTGCTCGGTGCGCACCGGTCGAAGCTCGTGAGCCAGACGCTCTGCGTCGGTAAACTCGCGATCGGCACCGCCGCGGTCGCTGCGACCGCCGCCTCGGGTACCCCCGCGCCCGAGATCTTTCCCTGTTCGCTCAGGCCGACCTTCTCTACCCTGGTATCCACCCTCACGCTTGGGCCCATCGTTACGACCCTGGTACCCGGAGCCTTCACGACGCGGAGCATCGTTCCGACCCTGGTAGCCGCCCTCACGACGCGGTCCGTCATTACGGCCCTGGTAGCCGCCCTCACGACGCGGGGCATTGTTCCGACCTTGGTAGCCACCCTCACGCTTAGGCCCATCGTTACGACCCTGATACCCAGAACCTTCACGACGCGGAGCATCTTTCCGACCCTGGTAGCCGCCCTCACGACGCGGTCCGTCATTACGGCCCTGGTAGCCGCCCTCACGACGCGGGGAATCATTACGCCCCTGGTAGCCACCCTCACGCTTAGGCCCATCGTTACGACCCTGATACCCAGAACCTTCACGACGCGGAGCATCATTACGACCCTGGTAGCCACCCTCACGACGCGGTCCGTCATTACGCCCCTGGTAGCCACCCTCACGCTTAGGCCCATCGTTACGACCCTGGTATCCGGAACCCTCACGACGCGGAGCATCGCTCCGACCCCGGTACCCACCCTCACGACGCGGTCCGTCATAACGCCCCTGGTAACCGGAACCTTCACGACGCGGAGTATCGTTCCGACCCTGGTACCCACCATCACGACGCGCGCGATCGTCACCCTGATTGCGTGAACTGCGGTCTCGGTTTCCCTGCCCCCCACGATTGCGGTCATCGCGACCGCTGCGTCCGCGATCACTGCCTTCGCGGTTCGACTCGAAACGGTCACTCATACTATTTCCTCCTGGGTGGGCGGGTGCCCAGTATCACTATTCAGATTTGAAGTTTAAATGCGAAAAGGGCCGCCCAGATCGAAGCACCAACTTTGGTAACTTCTCTCTGAACGACCCTTCTCTATGAAGAGGTCCGGCGGTGTCCTACTCTCCCACACCCTCCCGAGTGCAGTACCATCGGCGCAGTCAGCCTTAGCTTCCGGGTTCGGAATGTAACCGGGCGTTTCCCTGACGCTATAACCACCGTAACACT